>JAKCCC010000118.1 GCA_021838985.1 Planctomycetota bacterium | reverse complement strand
ACGGGAGCGCTATCGCCAGCAGCTTGGTCTCTCGGCCAAGGAGGCATTTTCCCTGAGTGAGGCAAAGTCCCTCTCGGACCTGTTTGACCAGGCGATCGCCGCCGGCGCGCCGCCAAGGCGGCTGATCAATCTGCTGCTGGGACCGGCGGCCAAACTGGCCAACGAACGCTCCGCGGCGCAAGGGCGGCCGGTTCCGATCAGCGATCTGCCGGTATCAGCCGGGCAATACGCCGCGCTGGCGCGCCTGGTGGACCAGAACGCGATCAGTGCGACGGCGTCGGTGGCGGTCTTTGAATATCTAGCCGCCCATCCGGGATCCGATCCGGCCCAGGTGGCCGCGCAGCAGGGGCTTTTGCAGGTGCGCGACGCGGCCCGGACGCTTCAATGGGTGCTCCAGGCGATCGCGGCGAATCCCCAGGCGGTCGGCGATTACAGGAACAATCCCAAAAAAAAGCAGGCTTCGCTGGGCTTTCTGCGGGGGGCGGTCATGAAACTCAGCCAGGGCAAGGCGGATCCGAAAATGGTTGGACAAATATTGGAAGAAAAACTCAACGATGGTTAACCCGCCTGCGAATATACTCCGTAACGCCGGTGCTTGGCCGGCATCCCGGCAGCTATCGGGATAGGCAAGGGGCAGGCGGGGTTGCGCTCAAGGATTCCCAGACTTCTTGACACTCCCGCCGGCGTGTGATACGGTTCATGGGGGGTGGACAGGATTGTTTTATAAGAGCCCGTGCGGTTCCGCCGGTGGGGAAAGTTCCTTAATTAAGCGGGAGAATTACCGGATGCAAAACTGGCAATGGCGGTTGGCGGTTCTGGTTGTGACGGCCGGATGGCTCGTGCAGAGTGTCGCGGCGAACGCCGCCGCTCCAACAGTTCCCAATCCGGCGGCGGCGCATTTCTCCCGCGCCAGCCGAACGAAAGTGGCGGCGTATGTGGGCTATTACGTAGCACGGCTTCGAAAGGCTAAAAACCCCCATCAAATGTTTCGCGCCCGCGAGAACCTTCTTCTACCGCTGCGCGAAAAAGGAAACCCTCCCTCCGCCATTTTCAGCAATCTATACGGAACCCGGATTGCCGCGCAACTGACGCCTTTGCTCTCCGACAAACGGCTGGCGCTTGCCGCCATCATCACCATCGCCAAAGTAAACGATTTAAGCACCCAGAGAGCCTTGAAAAGAGGATTGCAAAATCCCAGCGCGGCGGTGCGTTACTGGGCCGGGCGGGGGCTGGCGTCCCTATTGCCGGAATTAGAGCAAATTCCGCCGGCGTTTAGGCAAAGCGTGCGGTGGATCAAGGACGCATTGGCCAAAGAAACCGACCCCATCGTGATGGAAGAGTTCTGCGATACGCTGGCCGGCTTAAACCCTCCATCAACCGGCGCCGCGCCCCTGATGGTGCGATCGCTGGAAAAGATTGTAGCCGCCTACGGACAAGTTCCGCCGGAAAATCTGGAAGTGGCCGCCGGAATTGCATCCGACCTTAACCAGACTCTCGCAGGCGGCGGCTTGCGCACAGCGCAACAGAAAACCGCGGCCTTGGGAGTATTGGCGGATCTGATGAGCTACGCCGCCCAGTATTGGAACGCCGGATTGCTCAACCGCACGCAGAAGCTGGTGGTGGCCAATGCCATCGCCGTCTGCGGCCAGGCCATGAACGCCATTTCCGGAAGCCAGGCTTTCACGATCAAAGGTATCAGGAGCCGCCCCAGCGACCCGGCGCGTATTCTATCACAGGTCAACGACCTTACCGGCAGCCAGGAACACAAGGGCCGGCTGCAGAAACTGTTCCCGAAAATCGCCATTCCCCCTCGTATTCCGGGCGACTCCACCCCGCCCGCCACGCGCTGAAGCATTACCATGGCCATCGAGATTATTTAAGCCATGCAGTTTTCGCAGGCGGGCTGTTTTCAGCGATCAGTGGTCGGTAATTCCGGCGCGCCGGTATCTGAGCCGCGAGCGTAAGCGAGCGGATGGACATGGATCGTCTCTCCGCCCACGCCGCTTGCTGACGCGCGCGGTTCGGTGGCGATCCCGGCCTGCCCCCGCCTCCCGGCAGGCGAAGGGCAGACGGGCCTGGCGGGCCTTAGAGCCTGTTTTGCGGGGCGCATTAAGGATTTGCTGCCCGCATCATTCTTATTCGGCCATCTCAAATCCATTTGCCCGTTTTCAGCGGATTCTCCGAGTTTCTGGCCCTTAAGATTTCGCAAGTCGACAACAGCCCCGAACTTGCGGAATACACAGAAAAATCTTTCAAACGCCATCCCCCAATAGATCATGGCGCAGGACATGGGCGCGCCCTTTCCTTCATTTTGGCCGTTCACCAGAAATTTCAGGCGTGTATCGTAGAGGAAGCAAACGGCGGTCGCCTGGCCAAAGACATAATTTTTCCAATGGCTGGTGTTGGTGGCCACGGGAACGAGCGCCAGGACTTCTGATTGGTGGTTGTGGTGCGCCATGGCGCATCGACCAAGCCACTTCTTGATAGACGTGCCTTGCTCCCTGTCAATTCCATAGGGTGGATTGACATAGATGGTGGGGAAATCCCAACTCTCCCGCAGTCCATCGTGCCCGGGAAGTCCGTATTCCGTTCCAGCATTTACAATCGAGTACTTATTTGAACATGGATCAAGATCAATGTGTCCGCCGAAAAAATCGCGCACGGCGTTGACGTATTTCTGGGGCGTTCCCCATTCCTGGCTTAGTGTATGGAGTGTGCGCCCCGCGGTCACGTGTGCATCTCCCGCAATTTCCCGCTTTTCAGAGTCATCAGTTCCTCTTGAAGGATGGCAAGCCCCTTTGGGGAAGGGGCAATAATGTTGAACCAACTTTCAATCATCTTTGAGTGATCCGCGAAATACGATTGCAGCGCGGCGTCGGCGGCCAGCGCAATCTGGACTTTCGTGAATTGATTATCTCCCTTTCTTCCCGCATAGCTTGCGACAAAAGCCTTTTTTGCCGCGATGAACTCCTTCCTGGGATTCAAGAGAAGTTCATCGACAAATTGCGCGATGCCGGCATCGGTAAGGAACAAAAGCCAATCATACGATTGGGCAAGGACTTTCAACTCCTTATTGTGGTTCTCGGAAGTGAACCAATTACCGTGGTTGCTGACGACACCGACGGTCAGGATAAAGCGAGATCGCAGTTCCGCGTCGTCCGTGGCGATGATTTCCGCCATTAGGGAATAATATTCCTCGCATCGAAACGTGCCGTCATTCTTCTGGATGAAGCCGCCCATGCGGCCGTCGATCAAGCGCACTCTTTGCAAGGAAGAAATGGTTCTTGCAACATAGGCGCCTTGCTTGGCTTTTTCGATAGTCTGCGGCCCTTTCTTCATCCCCTCTTCCACGCCTACTCGTTTGCATTCAAAGATGGCAAATGGCCTCTGGCGAAGGGATACGACGGTGAAATGTCCGTTGTTTTTATCGAAATCATCCAGGTAGGTGTTGATAAAATCGCTTCCGCGATCGCATAGGGTGCAGGAATTGCGGAGGAGCAGGTCTTTCGTCAGCAGAACATTTGATTTCCGCATGTTTTGCTGGATATTCAGGTCCGCGAAAGCTCTATTTTTCAGGATTTTTCTGGCGGTGAGAGGAAGCATGTCACGGTTGAAAGCAATTTTTCCCAGCGATGTGGCGGAATGAAGACTGTATTCTACGTTATGCGTGATGTCGACGTTCGCAAATTCTGAAAGTTTTCTTTCGATGGCGATGTGCCGCTCGAATCCCCATGATTTCAAGCTGTAAAAAGTGATTATCTCGACAAGCGTTCCAAGGGCTCGCCCCGCCGCTTTTTTGGCATCTTTCGCGTAGTGGAAGACGTCCTTGGCTAATACTTTTTGCAGGCTGTCAACGGAAGGATATGGCATGCACATGTTTCCCAACACTGAAAAAAAACGGGTAAAGGATGGATTCCGCTGTTATCCTATTCATAGTTGAAGGTTCGAAACGGCTCATGGAATGCATTTTAACCCGCTTTCGTCCGGGCGATCAACAGGGCAATCGCATGTAGAATCAAGCGAGCAGCGTTTTGAACAGATAGCTCAAGCTGCTGGCGCAACGCTTGCGTTTACGCCGGAGGCTCATCGCTTTCGTGCTCTTCTCCTTGCCGTGCTGGTTCAGGGCAAACCGGCGTAGCCGACTGAAGTTTTCCGCCCCATGCCCCTTACGAATCCGGCATTCGTCCTCCCGAAATACTACGTCCAGGATCCAATGCAGACCATTTTCCACACCCCAGTGGCCCCGCACGCATTCGGCCATACGTTTGGCATCGCCGCCGGACAGGCTGCTGATGTAGTAACGCCGTTCGATGGTGGTCCCATCACCGACACCCTCTTTGGCTTTTCCCGCCACCTTGCGGCGGCTTTCCACGACGGCCACCGACTGCAACCCTTTCCATGGGCCGATCCCTTTGAGGTGCTGTACCTCATCGGTGCACCAGACCTTGCGGGTTTCGATCCGGCCATGGCCGGCTTGCGTCTGCTCGTGGTAATCAAAACGCATCCCCTCGAATTTCAGGAGGATCGCCTCATCCAGCAAGACCTTCACCTTGGTTTGCAGCGTAGACTGGTTCCCCTTGAGCGAGAGAACATAATCCCCCTTCTTTTCGACGATGGTGGCGGCAATATCCTGCTGGCAGCCCAGGGCGTCGATGGTCACTACGGCCTCCTGAATATCCACGGTGTTGAGCAATTGTCGGATCGCCTCCAACTCATGACCTTTGCCTGGGGTGTTGCTTTGCGCCAGCACCATGCGGTTTTCGTTCATAAAGACGCTGACCATATGAGCCATGCCGCTTTTGTCCCATCCCTGGGTAAAGCTTTGCCGCAGGCTCTTGCCGTCAAGATTCAGCAACTTGCCTTTGGTCTGTTCACGAAGATTCACGGTCCATCCGATCACCACCCGTTCCAGCTCCGCGGGGATCAGAAGGGAGAAGATGCGACCGAACGTATCGTGCGAGGGTATTCCGCTCGGAAGTGTAAGCAAATCGCGGAAATCCTTCTCATAAACTTCACAGAAATCCTGCACATCCACCCAGCCTTCCGCGCCGCCAAGAACAGCGCAGACGGCCAGGGTAATAACTTCTGAGAGAATATGTAACCGGTTGGGGCGGCGCGGGTCAGGCACGGTTCTGGCTAAAGACAATAATTCTCCGAAGGCTCGGTCTTCCATGACAAAGCTCCTGATGCAAGGGTCTTATTATAGAGATACCTTGCGCGGCCGCGCGGAGGCCAGAAACACTCTGGCACAACCACTATTTACCACATCATTTTAAAATGCGCAAATTTCGCGGACGCGAATTATTTGGTGAGAATCTACATGCAATTGCCCTGAGCGATTTGCGGGGCTGGTCCGATAAGCATTTCAGTCAATGGCCGGCGGGGGTGCCGGCCCAACGCACGACTGGCGGAGGCGGCGGTCACCACAAAGGCCCGCAATGGCATTGTGGGCTTTTTATGATCAGTTTCCCCGCATCTTACGTCCCAGGGGGGCTTTGAGGCCAGTGGAATTTTTCCACTTTGCGCGAGTGTTGTTGAATATGGGCAAAAATCAGTTCATCGGCCGGTGTAAAGGCCCCTTCGCGCCGCCATGTTGCGGCTTTGGCGATGGCCAAGGCCTTATGAAAATCGAGCGGCTCGATACCCTTCTCGCCGACCCACGCGAAGCTGGGGACAAATTTGGGCGGACGGGATGTGATAATATGGCTGGCGAAACCGATCACCGAACCGGTTTTCAAGCATGCACCGATGCCGATCTTGGCGTGATCGCCGATCACGGAACCCAGGAACCGAAGACCGGTTTCCAGCTCGCCGCCGTTGATCGGCATGCGAACCATGCCGTAAGTGTTCTTAAGGTTGCTGGTGGTGGTTCCAGCGCCCAGATTGGCCCATTGACCGATGAGGCTCTGGCCGACGAATCCCTCGTGCTGCTTGTTGGTGTTGGCCAGGAAGATCGAGCCAATGACCTCGCCGCCGACACGGCAGGATGGTCCCAGGGAAGTGTCGGCGCGAATATTGGCGCCGGGACGGATGATGCAGTCGGGGCCAATGTAGACCGGCCCGGTAATCACGGCGTTGGGTTGAATTTGCGTGCCATGGTCAATCATGATCGGACCGCTTTGCGCATCGAGCACAACGCCAGGGAAAATGCGGACATCCGAGGATATGAAAACATTCTGTGGATGGAGGATATGCGCGCCGGGCATCGGCTCGCTGCGAATCGCCGGGCCGCGGACGACAAAATCAGCGAGCAGAATTTCGTGCTGGTGAACGATCAGGTCCCAGGGATGGTCGATCAACACCGCCTCGGCCGCAACGGCGCCCAGTGCGGCGCCCAGCGCGTTGAACGCAGACGGGGTCATGCGGCTTATATCCATCCCGGCGAGTTTTTCTCCTGATACATGCAACCAGGCGAAAGAACCGTTGGAA
>JAKCCC010000117.1 GCA_021838985.1 Planctomycetota bacterium | reverse complement strand
GGCAACTGGCGCACGAGATGCCGAGGTGTAACTACTATCCCACCCATTCCTTGGGACCGATAGCACAGTGGTTGGGTTTGGGGCGGCAGGACGCGATTGAGTCCATCTACAGCCTTGCCACGCCAGGTCTCTGCATGGCCGATTATGCACGACGGCGGTTCGGTGAGCGCCACCCCGGGGCGGTTGTGGATTATTGGCGCCGCGGCGACGGTGCCTCGTGCCTGCTGCGCACCCGCAAGGGACGGGTAGTTCATCTACGCACGGATACGTCATCCACACGACCACACCATATGCATAGCCATGAACTCCAGGGAACACGCGGGTGTTACCGTACGGCAGCCGTGCCGGATGAGCCGCCGTTAGTGTGGCTGGATGCAATAAGCGCCGGGGCAAATCCGCCATGCGGCGCGGAGCCAGCGGATGTCCACGGCGGCGACCTCCGGCGGTTTGAACCGCTGTGGCAATACGCGGATCGCTTTGAGCATCCGCGTTGGCGACAGTGCGGTGACCAAGCCCGCACCACCGGCCATGGCGGAGGCGATTTTTTCGTGCTGGAAGATTTTGTCGGCGCCGTTCGCGGGGAAATCGCCAATCCCATCGACATTTACGACGCGGTAACGTGGAGCAGCATCAGTTGGCTGTCCGCTGAGTCGGTGCGAACTGAGCGGGCGGTGCTGGCTCCTGATTATTGCCGCGGCAGGGCAGGAGGACAGGGGGCGCGGCTGCGCGCGTGACCGGCCCGCTGCGGTCAAGCAACGCTGCAGCTTCCACCAGGCAACGGTCCAACAGCCGCTCAAAAGCCCCCGTGTCAAACACCGATGACCAGAACGCATAGAGGCCGTCGTGGCAGCGATCCGCGGGGACCAGATAGCCGTTGGTGCCATTCACGAGGTTGGCCACCACGAGGGGGCGTTCTCCGAACCGCGCCCGCAGACAGCGCTGGAAAAGACTGTAGGCTTCGCTCGGCTGGCCGATAATCAAGGCGTCGCCGACGCGCCAGATCCAAAAGGGCAGGTGGGAGGTCGATCCGCCACCCACCGCCCGTACAATCCGCAATTTACGCCGCAGCCGCTCCGCTTGGACTGGATCAGCGCAGTGGGCAAGTGTCGCGGCTAATTCCGCAACCGCTGGCAGTTTTTTTAACGGTAGTTCGACGGCGCCACACTCGGCCGCCAACAGGCTCCGGCCGGGTGCGGGTTTCCTTCGCCAGAGAGCCAGTGAAGCGCCGGATTCCAGCGCCCCCGTGTACGCCAATTCCATCTCGGGTGGTCCCATGGCCTCCAACTGCGAGAGGACAGCGTGGCCAAGCTGCCGGCCGTGGCGGTCGGCGACAGCCACGTCGCCGGTATACTGTTCTGCGGGCGCCAGATCGCCCGAGGCTCCTTGAAGAAATAGGCACGGCGCCCGGTTGGTAGCGGCTTCAACCAGTTCACGCATGGCTCCCACATAGTCCGGTGACACCAGCGCGTTGTCCCAGGCCAGTGTCGTGGGGTGGCAAGCATAGTTCACAATAGTCGCCAGAACGACGCCGTCTGCTTGGCGCGTGACGCGTCCCACCAGTAACGTGGTATCTGGTGCGACCTGAGGATTGTAACCAACCAACATACGTTGCGGGGCTCCAAGGGCGGGCAGGTCGCGAACCGCTGCCAAATTACACTGGCCATAACGCCAATGCAGGCAGGCGCTTTGGGCTGTGTCAACGGCGCGACGTGTCGCCGCCAGCAGTTGTGCCGCGACGTGCTGGAGATAAGGCTTAATAAACTGGCCGCCGGGCTGCTGGGCGTCCTCGATACAGATCGCCGGTCCCGCATGCGTATGAGACAGGCCAATCATGAGGCGCGCCTCGTCCAGAGCCAGCGCCGAGAGAAGGGCCTGGCGGATCAGGCGTTCATCCCATGGGTTTTTCCACCAGCCGAGGTCTACCGCGATAAGGACTAGCGGATTGCTGGGTTCGTTTTCCTGAAGGGTCAGCACAGTGGCGGTTAGCGGGCGGTGGATACCTTGAGCGATATGGCCTTTGGCCGCGGCCCAGTTGCCAGTGTAAATACCGGTGGGAGGCGTGATGTCACAGCGGGCGACACCAATGCGGCCGATAAAGTCACGCGGGTGCCGATCGTTCATGGCTTCGCTCCCGATAGTAGGGACAGGCCGCCATCCATAAGGCTGACCGCTCCGGTGTGATATCGCGTAGCGGGGTCACAAAAATGTAAGACCTCGCGTGCGACATCCGCTGCCTCGCTTAGTCGATGAACGGGCACCTGGGCGATTGACCGGTCACGCGCACCGTGGTTCCGGGCAAACAGTTGCCCACTGAGACCAGCATCAACATATCCGGGCGCAACCTCATTGACGAGGATATCGTGGTCGGCGAGTTCCAGCGCCAACTGACGCATCAGCATGCGCAGCCCCGCTTTGGCCACGCAGTAAGCGGCCAGCGACTGGTGCGGCCGGTGACCGGCCCAGCTGCCGATAAAAACAATCCGTCCCGAACGGCGCATTTGGACGAGCCGGTGCGCCGCCGCCTGGGCCAGCGCAAAGGCGCCGGTCAGATTGATGGACAACTCGCGGGACCAACGATCCAGGCTCAGCTCCAGGACAGGCTGGACGGTTACCACCGCCGCATTGGGTACCACCAGTGATGGTGCTCCGAGGGGGCCGTCCGCAACAGCGTTGACCCAACGCTGTACCGCTTCCGCATCGGAAACGTCCACTTGGTCATAACGTGCCGCGACATGCTGGGCACGCAGTGCGGCCACGTGGGGCTCCGCCTCCGCTTGGGATCGCAAGTCGCTCAACGTCACCGCCGCGCCTTGCGCCGCGAGCAGCAAAGTGACGGCTCGGCCGATATCACCAAGGCCGCCGCTGATAATAAGATGCTGACCGTGGAGAAGGCGCGCCATCGTGTAAGCGACTCCCGAGACACAATTGCTATTTTAGTAAAATCCTATAGAATGTCAACTCAGGGTTGATATTCATCTGAGGAGTTCGCGGATCGTGAAGATTACCGCCATCGAAACGCATGTCTGCCACGCCCGAATGCGCAACTGGATTTTCATCAAGGTCCGCACCGACCAGGACGGTCTTTGGGGTTGGGGTGAAGCCACGCTGGAGTGGCACACACGCGCTGTGGTCGGGGCCGTGGAGGATCTCAGCCAACTGCTCCTCGGCGAAGATCCTCGGCGCATCGAACATCTCTGGCAGATGATGTACCGGCAGCACTTTTGGCATGGCCATGGCATTGTGCGCGGGACCGCTATCAGCGGCATCGACCTGGCCTTGTGGGACATCCTTGGCAAACATCTCGGCGTCCCCTGTCATCAACTCTGGGGTGGTCCGGTGCGTGACTCCATCCGCCTTTACTGCCACCTCGGCGGCGGAAAATTGGAAGACTTTTACGGCACCCCCACCACGGACGCCAAACGCTTCGCGGATCTCGCCCGACAGGCGGTAGCTGACGGCTTTACCGCCTTCAAGAGCATGGCCGTTCCCTCCACCATGCCCTTGGAAGGACGTCGTCCCATCCGCCAGGCCGTGGCGTGTGTCGCCGCCATGCGCGACGCCGTGGGGGACGACATCGACATCATGGTCGACTGCCATGCCCGCCCGTCGCCCGCCATGGGCGTGCAGTTTGCCCACGCGCTCGAACCCTTTGGCCTCTATTTTCTCGAAGAACCCTGCTGGCCCGAAAATATCGACGGCGTGGCGCAAGTCCAGCACGCCACGACCACTCCGATCGCGACCGGCGAACGCCTGATCAGCCAACATCCGTTTCGCGAGTTGCTCGAGAAGCACGCCTGCCAGGTGTTGCAGCCGGACATTACTCACTGCGGCGGCTTGACAGAAGCTCGGCGCATTGCCGCGATGGCCGAGGCCTACCGCGTCACATTAGCACCGCATAATCCCCAAGGTCCCGTGAGTACCGCGGCGAGCCTCCAGTTTGGACTGGCGACACCTGGTTATCTGATCTGTGAAAGCGTCCATCAGGATGTTCCCTGGCGCCATGACGTGGTTAGTGAAAGCTTTACGGTGGAAGCTGCGGGCCGACTTGTGCGGCCGGGTACACATCCGGGCCTCGGCATCGAAATCAATGAAAAAGAGCTTGCAAAGCACCCCTTTCAGCAGGAAATCATTCAACGGAGTTTTAATCCCGATGGCAGCGTAAGCGATTGGTGAACCGCGATACCTATGACCACTGGCCGCCAACTCGGCGGTGTTCTGGCGGTTTCTCAGGCGCCTTTCGACGACCAGGAGCATATTGACTATCCCACCCTCATGCGCGAGCTAGACCGGCTGACCGAGGAACGAGACGGAGGCGCAAGTAGTTTTTCCATGTACACGCCCAAACGCGGCATAGTCTTCCTTCCGGCCGCAGTAGAGCCGACGCCCTCGTCGGCTGATCAGTGCAGGGCCGACATCTTCGTTGGCCAAACCCTCCTCGCGCCATCGCACCCCGCCGCAACCCAAGATCCCATTATCGCACCCGCACCCCGCCTATAGCTTCTTCATAGCCACGGCCTCGGCCGCCCCCACGGGTGTCGGCCCCGCCCCCGGTCCGCCCCACGGCGGATCGGCTACGGTGGATCCAGGGCAGGGTGCCGCTTGCGGCTTAGCACAAGTCCGCCGAAAATCGCCGTGGCCGGCCAAACTACTCCACCTCTGCCGTGTCGCCCCGGCCAGAGCGCAGCGTCGCCCGCCGTCCAAGTCCGCCCTGGGGGTGGATCCGCTGCGGCGGACCGGGCCAGAGCGCCGCGCCACCCCCGGGCTTCCGTTGCGTGCCAGCCGCTATTCCCTGACCACCCGGCACCACCCCTCCTCCGCACGTGCCAACCCAAACCGAAAGTGAAAAGTAAAAAAACAATAACACCACGGCGAAACAGTGCTGGGGATATTTTCCTTGAATGTTTCCACGCAGCTAACATGCTGTTGTGAAAACGTGGCCGCTGTGATAACGTGGCCGCCTTGGCCACCTTGGCACACTTCCAACCTAACTGGCGCCTCTGCTTAGATTTACAAATAGTTGGGATCTTCGCACGCCTTGGCCACCTTGGCACACTTGGCCATCTTGGCACGCCCCACACGCCAACTTTAACCGCCAGTACCCCGCCGCCGACCCTACCCCGCGGCAGCGGACACGTTACGCCGACTGGTCCGTCGGCGCACACCGCTGGGTGGGAATGTAACGCGGACATCCGGTCTCGAACGAACTTCTCAAGTGGGGAAAGATGGAGGCTTGGCCGGGGGCTATACTTTGGTTGCGGTTACGCGGTGCTGGGACGGAAGGTTCGGGCTGCGACGCTTTACTGGGCGGCCAGATAATTGGTGACGTAATCGCGCACACCGTCTTCCAGCGTGGTAAAAGGCCGGGCGTAGCCGCTGCGCCTTAGCTTGGCCGTTTCGGCCTGGGTGAAGTATTGGTATTTGCCGCGCAGCGCTTCCGGCATCTCGATGAACTGGATATTCGGCGGACGCCCCATCGCGGTGAACACCGCCGTAACCAGATCTTTCCAAGTTCGCGCCAGGCCGGTGCCGCAGTTAAATAATCCTCCGATTTCCCGGTGTTCCAGGAAATAGAGTGTGACCGCCACCGCATCCTGCACAAAGATGAAGTCGCGTTTCTGCTCGCCATCGGCATAGTCCTGGCGATAACTCTTGAACAACTGCACCTGGCCGGTCTGCAGAATCTGCCCGTAGGCCTTGTGGACCACGGAGCGCATGTCGGCCTTGTGATCTTCGTACGGCCCATAGACGTTGAAGAACTTCAGCCCCACGATTTGCCGCAGCAAGCCGGTGCGCAGCGCCCAGAGGTCGAACATATGCTTGGAATACCCGTACATATTCAGTGGTTTAAGTGTCGGCGTGGCGGCATCGTCATCGTTGTAGCCCTGGCTGCCGTCGCCATAGGTCGCTGCGCTGGAGGCATACACAAACCGAACGCCATGGCGCAGGCACCATTCGCATAGGCGCCGCGTGTATTGGTAGTTGTTCCGCACCAGGTAGTCGGCGTCGCGCTCAGTGGTGGCGCTGCAGGCGCCCATATGAATGATCGCCTCGGCCGGCGGGGCTTTCTCCGCCAGCACCTGATGCAGGTAGGCTTCCGGATCCAGCAGGTCTTCGTAGCGCAAGCCCACCAGGTTACGCCATTTGTTCTGCTGGCCCAGCCCATCGACCAACAGAATATGATCGAAGCCGCGGGCGTTCAGCCCCGCGACAATGTTACGCCCGATAAAACCCGCCGCACCCGTCACCACGATCGCTTTGGCCATAAGCGCTCAACCTTTCTTGCCGTAAACCTGGACGATCCTTTCAATGGTGTTGGTGGTGGAACGGCCTTCGACCATATCGGCCAGAACCACGCGGCCGCCGTGCGCCTCGACCACCTCCCGCCCGCTGACATAATGCGCCCAATCCTTGCCCTTGACCAGCACCTGTGGCAGGATCGCGGCGATAA
>JAKCCC010000116.1 GCA_021838985.1 Planctomycetota bacterium | reverse complement strand
ATGCCGTCGGTTGGTTCAATCACATCGCCCGTGCCGGAAACAATCAGCGACACCGATGCATCCGCCACCGCCAGCATGGCTTCCAGTCGTCGCAGCGCCCGATCCATTCGCCAATCCTTGGCCAACTCCACCGCGGCCTTTTTGGTGTTGCCTTTGAATTCGCGCAGCTTGTTTTCGAACCGCTCCAGCAGGGCGAATCCATCCGCGGCCCCGCCGGCGAAACCGGTCAAAACCCGTCCCTCAAAAATTTTCCGGATTTTTACGGCATCGTGTTTGATCGCGGTTTGGCCCAGCGTCACCTGGCCGTCGCCGCCCAGGGCGACCCGGCCGTCGCGGCGCACGGAAAGGATGGTGGTGGAATGCACGCGTGGCGCTGCCATGGCCGCTATCCTACGCGAACCGGTCAGGAAGTGCCATCGCCAGGGGAACTTGCGTTTTCCTTCCGTCACGGTTAAAAGAGCTTTCGCCTCTGCCATGCTCGTGGTAGCGCGGTTTATGGCTTCGGACCGTTAAGCATCGCCAAGGACCCCGGGAGCGGTCAAGAAGGACAAGCCTGGTTCCGGTTTACCGGGACAGTTGTGGAAGCCCGAGTTGGCTGCAACGGTTGGTCCGCCCTTGTCATAAGGGTTCGAGGCATACCGGCTCACGGCATTAGGGTGGAGGTTTTTTTATGCGTTCCCTTGGTATCGCCGATTTCCAGGGCCATATCCGAAAAAAGTACTCCCGGCGCGATCGCCAGCGCGGCACCGCGGCGACGTTCATGTGGTTCGTGGAAGAGGTTGGTGAGTTGGCCACCGCTCTGCAGGGCGCGGATGTGGCCAATCAGGAAGAAGAATTCGCCGACGTTTTCGCCTGGCTGTGCACGCTGGCGAACATCCAGCATATCGATCTGGCCCGGGTGGTCCAGAAAAAATATCTCACCGCCGGCGGACCGCGCGGACATAAGTAGCTGCTGCTGTGCCGAAGCTTTCATCCCGATCCCAGTCCAAGCCCAGGCTGATATTTTCTCAAGCGATAAATTTCTGGTCGGCGCAACAGCCCCGGACCCGCCCTCGAACCCGCCACCGAATCCACAGCACCGGGCTTTGGGTCGGCAGCGGCGACTCGCCCACAGTGACCCGGTGAACGGCTTTCGGCCCAGGCGCCCGAAAGCTAAGTGGTGGCCAAGCACTAATCGCGGCCGCTGCTTCCCGGCCGCCTGGCCAAAACATAATCCCTTAATATGCGGCGCTGACAGAGAAGGCCGGCCGTATCGCTTTGTACCCGTGCCGCGCCTGCGTCCGCCGGCACAGAACCGCGGCCTGGGCTTGTTCGTTGGTGGCAGCGGGCTGGGGCCACCGGCCCTGGGCTGGCGCCTCTTGGCGCCGGTTTGCCAGTTACCCGCAGCGGCCACTGAAATACCACCCGAAACAACCGTTTGCCCGGCGGGATGATCGGGTAATTCCGATGCAGTTCCGCCAAAAGTGCGGCGCGATCGGTAAAACCATCCGCGACGGCATCCGCCTCGGTCAGGGCGTCGAACCCCGGCAATTCCTCCACGCTGACAATGCGCAACCGCCCCAACCCGGGCGTGTAACTGATTTGGCCGGCGAACACAATGGGCCGGGACCACAGGCGAATAGTTTGCCGCTTTTTCCCGGCCCGCACCAATGCCACCAGATGCTTTTTCAGTAGCAACATAGTACCGGTATTCTAACAAAAAGTTGATCTGCCGTTTTCACATGCCCGCCCCCCCGGCATTGTCGTTACCAGCGTGTTGTCCCGTTCCTGTAACGGCGAACTGGCGGCGTATAAATCTGTCCTGAAAATGGCTGCGCTTCCTCCTCCCTGGCCCGTACATCGCCGCGGGCGGCTAACCTGCCGCGCGGGATTCCACTTGACCTCGGGCGGCCCGAACCCCGCGCGTATGCCGATGGTTATCGTAGGGCCTATGAATTTTTTTGGCATCCGCCGGTCGAAGCCTCGCCTCTGCTGAGTGTCCGCAGGAGATGCGGAACAGTCCTGAATATGCGGAGCTTGTTTCACGGGCGCGTTAATCAGTTCCGAGGCGACTCTTCCACCGGCTTATCATCCGGTGGTCTTAAAGCGGCACTGCGGGAACCAATACCGTTCGCCGCGCCGGGTTGGCTTCCGCAATGCGCCCTGCGCGCTTATATTAGAGTCGTGGGAACGGGAAACGTCGCATGCCCATCATTGCCCCGATTAATTCATGGCAATACCGCCGACTGCTGGTGTTGTTTGTGGCGCTGGTGGTGGCGGGCCTATGGTTCGCCTATGACGGCTGGCTCGGCTGGCCCGGGAGCGATAATGCCCTGGTCTGGCATATGGAACACTCGCGCTATGTCACGGCCCGTGAGCGAACCACCCTGGAGCGCTGGCCGGGCTGGTATGGCGCTACGCCCGGGCAGCGACTCCAAATGGATCGTCTGGTGGAAACGGTGCACTTCAGCGGCTGGCATTCGAGCACGGACATCCAGAATCAGCGCTGGATTGTCGCCGCGTTGGCGGTTCTGGCGGCGGGCGCCCTGATCTGGTTCCTGACCGAGCGCCGCCGGAGCATCGTCGCGGATGATTCTCATTTACGGATTTCACAGCGCCGACGGATTGCCTTGCCCGATATTGTCCGCATCGATAATCGTCGCTGGAATCGCGATGGAATTGTGGTCATCAGCTATCGCCAGGGAACCACCTTGCGCCACGTCAAGCTGGATGGCATGGCTTTCGATAATCTCGGTGAATTGCTTAACGCAGTGGCCGCGCATGCTTCCCAGGCCGAAATCACCCCCCTTCGCAAATTTACGTAGTACTTTGCCAATCGATAACTTTCTGGTGGGCGAAAGGGCCTCCAAAATCCGGCCACCTCTTCATAGCCCCGCGCGTAAGCGACGGGTTCGAGTTGCCGCTGCAGCGCCCGGCCCCGTCGCTGCAGTTTACTCGCCCGTAGCGACTCGCCTCCGGCGACCCGGTGAATGGTTTCCGGACCGGGCGCCCCAAAGCTAAATGCGCTCAGAGCATGGAGGGGGTAACGCCAGCTTAACTCCCCCACCAGACTTGGCCTGGCGGTGCTAGAATATCAGCGCGCAGGCCAACGGGAGCACGGCATGATCAAAAAGTTCAAGGATCTTACCGAGCGGGAAATTCTGGCGCTGGCTATCTCGCTGGAAGAGGAAGACGGACGAGTCTACGGCGAATTCGCCCTCGCGCTCATGGGGCATTATCCCGCCACCGCTGAAGTATTTCGAAAAATGCAGGCCGAGGAAGCGGACCATCACCGGTATTTGTTGGAGGCCTATCGCCGCCAATTTGGCGAGCACATTCCCATTCTGACCCGCCACGATGTGCGGGGTTTCGTCGCGCGGCGGCCGGTTTGGCTGGTGCTTAAGTTGGGCTTAAACGCCATCCGCCAGCAGGCCGAAATCATGGAACTGGAAACCTGTCGATTTTACCGCCGCGCCGCGAGCCGTTGCGCCGACGCTTCCACGCGCCAGCTGCTGACCGATCTGGCCGAAGTGGAGCAGAAGCACACCACGCAGGCGATGGCGTTCCAGCAGGAGCAGTTGCCGGCGGAGGCGCGGCAACAGGAAGATTCCGCCCAGCGCCGATTATTCCTGCTGCAAGTCGTTCAGCCTGGTCTGGTGGGCCTGATGGACGGCTCCATCTCCACCCTGGCCCCGTTGTTCGCGGTGGCTTTCGCGACCCGTCTCGATCCGGACGCCTTTGTCGCCGGCCTGGCCACCTCGGTGGGAGCGGGAATTTCCATGGGCTTTGCGGAGGCCCTCTCTGATGACGGCGAACTGACCGGGCGCGGCCACCCCGTCACGCGGGGCGTCATTTGCGGGCTGATGACCGCGGGCGGTGGTCTCGGGCACACTCTGCCCTACCTGATACCCCAATTTACCACCGCCACCGCCGTGGCCGTGGCCGTGGTCTTCCTGGAACTCATTGCCATCAGTTGGATCCGCGTGCGCTTCATGGATATGCCCTGGTGGCAATCTATTCGCACGGTTTTCATCGGCGGCATACTGGTGTTCTTCGCCGGTGTGGTCATTGGCTTGCTCGGCCACGCCGCCATCGGAGGTTGACGCCCGGCCGGCCGCACCGCTACCGTTTTAAATACACCGGCAGACCGCAGACCATCAACACCACCTGGTCGGCATCGCGGGCCACGCGCTGATTGCAGCGGCCCACCAGGTCGCCATACCGGCGCGCCAGCGGATTTTCCGGAATAATCCCGAACCCCACTTCGTTGGTCACCAGAATCGTTGTTCCCACCCGGCGCCGTGCTTCCTCCAGTACGCTCATAATGGCCCTATCCAGTTCCGCTTCGGTAAATGTCCGCGCCTCGCTCTGTGCCTGGTGCAGAAGATTGTTGATCCACAAAGTCAGGCATTCCACTAAAATGACACCCGCCGTGTTTTCCCGGCGGAGAACCCCGGCGACATCCAGGGTTTCTTCGATGGTTTGCCACTGACCCGCGCCCCGCGCCTCCCGGTGCCGGCGGATGCGCTCCCGCAGTTCGTCGTCCAAAACCGGACAGGTGGCTAAATAAATTCGCGGTGTCGGCCGGGCTTCACCGAGCTGCTGGGCCAACGCACTTTTCCCGCTCCGCGCGCCGCCGGTTATCAGGATGATTTCAGGCATGCTCCGTCCTTATCGCCTGCGGCTGATCCACAGATTCTGCAACAGCCGCCATGATTCTTCAAAGTCGTTCTCCCGAAACACCTCCAGCGTCAGCACGCCGGTGTAGTGTTCTTCCCGCAATATCTGCAGCAGCCGGTATGCGCCGGCCGTCGGAAAATGCGCCAGCGAACGGTGGTCCTGTCCCTCGGGCGCCACACCATGCCAATGAATAATGCGCGTCCGCGGCAGGTTGCGCTGAAGCACCGCCTCCCAGGCCACACCATCCCGCTGAAGATGGCCCACATCAATGGCCACCGATAGCCGCAGCTCTGCCACCACCGGTTCCAGTTGTGCGAAATCATAATTGAGCGTTTCAATACACAACTGCCGCGGCCGCACACCGGCCTTCAACAACGCTTCCAGCGATGTCCGAACCTTCGCCTGCCAGCGCGGCAAGTCCCTCGTCGGAGGTGGATTGACGTGCACGACATATAACCGTGGGGCCATCGGTTCGGCTAAGCGGACAGCCTGCAAAATGGTTTCGACCCCTTCACGTCGGCGGTCCGGGTTCGTATCGGCCAGCATAACGTCCAGGGGTGTGTGCAGGGAAAAAGTCAAACCAAACCGGCGCTGCACCGAGGCCATCGCCTGCAGTTCCTCGCGCGTAGGCAAGCCCGTGGCGGCGGAGATATCGAAAAATAAAATCTCAATATCCTGGACCCTGCCCGCGAGTTTTTGCACGTTCGCCAAGGCCCGATCGGGGTAGATAAACGAGGTTGTGCCAAGCCGAAAAGGGTATGGTCTCAGCTGGGAATTTTCGGTCCCAACCGCCGGTTCACCCGTTCTGGGGCTTTTAGCCGCCTTCAGTCGAATTTTGGATCTTGAGCTTTCTATGACTATGGAGCCTCAAAATCGCGTGGAATCATTTCTCCCCACGCACCATTTATTCGCTGCGGCTATCTGCGGATGCTGAAAATAGTGCCAACCTTGCGTAGCTCGCCCCCATGGCTGGTGCTTTGTCAAGCGGTAAACCTCTGGTTGGCGCAATCGCCTCGGACCCGCCACCGAACCCGAAGCACCGGGCTTCAGGTCGCCCCGCCAATGGGCGGGCAGGCTTTGGCGACTCGCCCACGGCGACCCGGTGAATGGCTTTCGGCCGCGGTGCCCCAATGCCTGTGGTGTCAGAGCCGTGGGTTTTCCCCGTTGCTTCGTGTACTCAGTGTAACCCCGTAACCGCCCCCATGGCAAAACGTGGCAAGTCCCTCGGGAAAACCGCAACCCTCGCCTTACCAACGGCATTCATGCCGCCCCTAGGTACACCCCCGCCCCAAAATCCCGCCCACCGCCGGATCCGGTGAACAATCGCCCCAGCCAAACCGTGCTGATTTTTCTGGTCCGGCCCAGCGGATTTAGCACCTATCGGGCCCTGGAACTCTGGGCCCGCAATAAAAAATATGCCGTTGATTGGCACCCCACACACACCAAACGCAGCTTCATATTCCGCCCCGTTTCCTCCGTCTCCCGCCAATAATCCCACCGCACCGCCCAGCACCACGGTTGCGCCAGGATCCGAAATCCCCCCGCCCCGGCGCGCCGCGGCTTATCGTGGATCAAGATCGACGCCACCAGCCGACCGGGAAAGCAGTGACAGCGTGTCCGCCAATCGTGTGGTGCGGGTTTCAAGGCCTGCGCTGTCGCGGTCCGCGGTTATAGCGCGGACTTTAGCTCGACTTTTGCCGATTTCGGAGGAACCGAAAAGCGTGATTTCATGGGCCTTTTAAGATGGCGTGGAGTGTTCGCACACTGGTATAAAACGCGGGGTGTGTAAAAACTCGCCCCGCCATCGCGCTTTCCGAATGATTCGACCGTTTACGATCCTAAAAA
>JAKCCC010000115.1 GCA_021838985.1 Planctomycetota bacterium | reverse complement strand
GATGTGCGTGTCGCCGACGTAGCTGTTCTCGCCGCTTAAGACCAGTTCGCCGCCGGGAATGGTGGAGGCAATGGTCAGGGCGCCGCCGCCGCTGATGGCGCCGGAATAGGTTTCCGCATTGGCGCCGCCGAAGCCGTTGGCATCAATGGTTCCATTGCCATTGAGCGTCAGAGGGTTGGCGATGGTCAAGCCGCCGGCGGTGTATTGGATCGTGCCAGTGATGGGATCGACGGCGCCGATGGTGATCGTTCCGGAGCCGAAACCGCTGTTATTATTGAAGCCAACGGTCGTGTCTTCGATCAGCGTGCCGCCGGAATAGATGTTGGTTCCGTTTAAGTTCACCGTACCGCCGCCGGTGATGATTAGGCCACCGCTGGTTTCACCGGCGGTGGAAATCACGCCGGTAAGGGTGGAGGCAACACCATTGGTGTTGTAGACATCGGGCGTACCACTGAGAGGGGCGTCATACAGCACGATATCGTTGGCCAGGGTTAAACCGGTGGTGGAGGGGGCTATCGTGCCGCCGGCACCAGCGCCGCCACCGATATTGATTGAGCCGCCGGTTCCGAAGGCCAAGCTGGTGGAAAAGTTCGCCTGTGCGCCATTTTGAATGGTGGTGTTGCCGGAAAAGCCACTGTCATTGCCGGAAAGGTTCAGGGTGCCGCCGCCCACGGAATCAGCCAGCGTCAGATCGCCGGCGCCTCTGATGGCGCCGGAATAAGTTCCCGTGTGACCGTCCGCATCGATGGTTCCATTGCCGGTCAGGGTCAGATCGTTGGCGACATTCAAACTGGCGGCGCCATATTGCAGCGTACCCCCGCCCGTTCCCATGGTGATGCCGCCGCCGATTCCGAAGGCGGTGCTGGTCGTAAAGTTCACCGTGGCGCCGTTTTCGAGAGTGCTGTTGCCGCTGAAGCCATTGTTATCGCCGGAAAGCGTCAACGTGTGCGCGCCGGTGATGGTCAATGCCCCAGAGCCCGCCAGAGGCGCGCTGATGGTGGCGTTGGCGTTCATGGTGACGGCGCCACTGAGCGTCAAATTGTCGCCGCTGTTGGCGGCAATCGTGTACGAGCCGCCCGTTCCCATCGCATTAAAAGTGATCCCGGCCGCGGTTACGCCCGCCTGATCAATGGTCACGGTGATCGCGCTGGTGCCGCCAGCGCCAAACGAAGCCAGATCGCCGTTGGTCCAGGTGGTGTCAGCGCTGCCGGTGGCCCAATTGGCGGCGCTGGTGTCCCAATTACCAAGGCCGTCGCTGCCGGTCTTGGTCAGACCCGGATCCCAGGTAAGCGTGGTCGGCGCAAAGGCCACCAGTATTATTTCGTTGGGGTTGATCCCGCCGTAATTGACCCGCCAGCCGCCGGGCAGGCCCGTCACGGAGGCGAAAGTGGTTCCGCTCAGCGTTCCGCCGGTGTCATTGGCCAGCACATATTGGCTCTGGGTCTGCGTGCCGCTGGTAATCACGTTCAGATTTAAATGGGTAATATCCAGAGTGCCGTTGTCGGTAATCAGGTCGGCGGTGTCGCCGACAATATTGTAATTCAGTGTGCCGGAACCATTCAGTGTCGCGTTCGCGTGGATGCCGATGTTGCTGTTGGCCAACGAAGCGCCGGAGGCCAGGGTAAGCGTGACGGCATTGCCTATGCCGACGGTGGTGGCGCCGGTGTAGGTGTTGGCGGCGGTAAGAGTCAGGGTATCGCCGCCAACGTAATCGTGAACCATCAGGCTGCCAGGGCCGCTGATCACCCCGGCCCAGGTGGACGTGTGGCCATGCAGGTCGATGTCGCCATTGTTATTAAGAACCAGATTATTGTTGACCGTCAGGCTGTTATTATACTCAAGCGCTCCGCCGCCGGTTGCCATGCTTACCGTACCACTACCGAAGGCCGTGGCGGTGCTGAACCCCACTTCCACGCCGTTCTGGATGGTGGTATTGCCGGTAAAGGCGCTGTTATTGCCGGTAAGGTACAATTCTCCGCCGCCGCCGGCCGCGGAGGAAAGAATCGTCAGGTTGCCGGCGCCGGTGATGTTGCCGTTATAGGTTTCTCCGCTGCTGGGGTCGCCGAAACCATCGACATCAATGACGCCATTGCCGGCGAGGGCCAGATTGTTAGCGACAACCAAGCTGGCGGCGCCATATTGCAGCGTGCCGTCATTAAGCGTAATGCCGACGGCGGTGGCGGGCAGATTATTTGTGGAGGAAAATTGGGCCGTGCTCGTGCCTGAGCCATTGCCGATTTGCAGCAGGCCGCCGTTGAAGTTGGCGCTGTTGCCGGCTGAACCCAGCACAATCACGCCGTTTTGCAAGGTCAAGGTGCCGGCGGAGTTGGTGATGGCGCCGCTCAGAGTGAGCGTCCCCCCGCCGGCGTCGATAACATTGTTCGTACCGCTGGTGTCAGTGATGGCGTTGGCCACCGTCGCGGCGCTGCCGCCGGTGTAGGCCAGCGTGCCATCTTCCAACGTGATTCCCGCGCCGGGACCGGGCAGATTCGTGGCGGCGCCGAATTCCACAGTGGTGGGGTCCGAGCCATCGCCAATCCCCAGCCCGCCGCCGGTGAAATCGGCGGAGTTGCTCGTGGACCCCAGCACAAATGTGCCGCTGGACAGATCGAATCCGCCGCCGGTGCCGGTGATCGAACCGCTGAAGGTTAAGGTAATGGCGGGGTTGTCGGCGTAAATGAAGTTGCCGTTGGGGCCGCCGAAGGTGATAGCGTTGGCCACCGTCACAGCGCTGCCGCCGGTGTAATCCAACTGGCCCACGTCCAGGGTGATTCCGGCGCCGGAGCCGGGCAGATTCGCCGCGGCGCTGAACTCCACGATGCCCCACGGGGGCGAGCCGGTGCCAATTTGCAGCGTGCCGGTGTTAAACCGGACGTTGTTGGTCCCGGCCATCGCGATGGTGCCGTCTTCGAGCGTCAGGGTGCCCGTTCCCGTGTTGGTGATGGCGCCGCTCAGCATGATCGTCCCCCCGGTGGCGTCAATGAAGTTGTTGGAACCGCTAAGGGTCACGGGGTTGTTGATGGTGTTGGCGGCATTGTCAACCGTTTCACCATTGGGGCCGTTGGAGCTGGCCTGGGTCAAGGATCCGCCATCGAGCGCGATCGTTACGCCGCTGGCGGGAAGGTTGTTGTTGTTGGCGCCACCGACCTGATAACCAAAGAGCACATCCGTCGCCAGCGAGCCGTTGCCGATCTGCAAAGTGCCGCTGCTGAAGGTGCTGGAGTTGTCGGCCGTAAGGCTGATCGTGCCGTCTCGCAGGACAAAGGTGGCCGCGCCGGCCTGGTTAATTTGGCTTTGCAGGTCACTTGATGTGTACCCGTTGGCATCAAACGTGTTGATGATCCCTGAGCCGCCAAGCGACGTTACCACATTGCCGCCGCCACCGCCGAGATCCTGGCTGATAAGCGTCCCGCCGTCCAATGTGATGAAAGCGGGGCCCCCGCCGCCGCCGTGGGATAGGGCCGCTATCGTAGGGATGTTCGATGCGCTCCCGGTACCGATGGTGACCCCAATGCCGGATCCGAATGTGGAAACACCGTTTATCGTCAGGGTTTTATTGCCCGATACCAGAAGGTTGCTGTTGACGCTAAATGGCGTGCTGATGGTGGCGTTGGCGTTCAGGACAATGTCCACGTTATTGCCGCCGTTAGACAACGTAAGATTATCGGTGGCGTTGCCGGCAATAGTGTAGTAACCGCCTGATCCCATCGCGTTAAACGTCAGCCCGCTGGCCGTGATGCCGGTGGTATTAATGGTGACGGTTTCGGGGATTCCGCCGCCAGCGCCAAACGCGGCGATATCGCCAGCGGACCAGGCGACATCGCTGGAACCGGTGGCCCACCAATTGGGCGTGCTGGTGTCCCAATTGCCGCTGCCGTCGCTGCTGGTGTGGTTGCCTAAGGGGTCCCAGGTCAGGGTGGAAGGACCGCCCCCGGCCCGCGCCGCCGGCGGCAGGGCCAGCGTGCCCGCGACGGCCAGGGATACGGCGGCGGCGAACAGGGCGCGGCCGCACCGGCGGTTCTTAGTTCCTGGCTTCCGGCGCCCGGCGCGGAAATATCGGTCACCGTTCGAGGCCCCAACCGCAGGCAAGATGCCTGCGCTACACCCGGCGATGCCCACCGCCATTTTTGCGCCGATGCTGTTACGCCCCGTGGATACCGCGTTGGTGGATGTGGTGTTCATATTCATTTCCCCTAAAAAGTCCCAGCCTCTGGACGTCCCCACAATGCCGTTCGGATGCGGGGCGACGCCGCGCCGGACAGGTTGGATTTTAGAGGTCAAATTGCCCGGCACAATACGCCAAATGACGTATGGGCTATTGACGGGCCGCACCGCGGCGCGGGATAATTCGCTTCACCGCTTAGACCGGGGTCAACCGCCCAGTCGCCACCTGAAGCGACTGCTGGGGCGACTCGACAAAACCTGCCCGCCTGCCGGCGGGGCCTGCCCGCCCTCCGGCGGAGCAAGACGCCCAAACGGACGAGGGCTCACGGTCGCCGTGGCGACCGTGAACCCGTGTCGTCGTCTTGGCGCTCTTGGTCACTCGGCGGTTGATTCGGCGGCTGTGGCGTCTTGGTGGGACGCCAGGAAAAAAACAGGGGAAATCATGGCGGAACGTTTGCGGGAAAGCGACTACCACGCGGCCATGAATCTGCTTGCCGGGCTAAGCGCGGCGGCGGATCCGGCTGGCGTGAAGCACCGGCTGGTGGCCGGCCTGGGGCGGATTATTCCCTCTGACTTAACGGCCTGTTTTCAGATCAAACCAGCCACCAGGCGGGTCAAGACTGTGACTTCGCCGGGACGAATGGCGGATGACTTTACCAGGCTCGTCGCACAGCGCTGCCGCGAGCATCCCTTAATCGCCCATTATCGTCAACGTCTCGCACCGGACCTGGCGGATGGGGCGCACAAAATCAGCGATTTCATAAGGCCGGGTGAATGGGAGCAAAACGGCCTTTGTCAGGACCTTTACCGCAGTCTGGGCATGAAATCCGAGATGATGCTGCTTCTGGCGGCGCGCGGCGGCGTTTTGACCATTATAGCTTTGCACCGTGCCGACCGCGACTTTTCCGAAGGCGAGCGGGCGGTTCTGAATCTTCTGCAGCCGCACCTGGTTCGGGCCTTGGCTGCCGCCCGGCAAGCCGTTCAACTTCGTCGCAAGCTCGAAAACCAGGAAAATATGTGGCAAAAGCTGCCCTTGGGCGTGGTGGCGCTTAACGGCGGCAACCGGATGGTCCGGTGCACGCAACAGGCAAGCCTCTGGCTGGCTAAATATTTTCCCGGCGCCTCGGTGGATGGCCTGTTGCCCCCTGATCTGGCGGCTTGGTTGAAGAAGCAGGACGAGGGCGGAAGGCGGAAGCCGCAAGGCAGAATAGTAAACACCGCGTTTCGACGCGGTGAACGGGACTGGCCGGCGGCGGAATGTAGCGGAGGCGACTCGACAAAACCTGCTCGCCCACTGGCGGGACCTGCCCGCCCACTGGCGGGGAGGGACGCCTGCCCCGCAAACGCCCCCGATTCACTATTCGTCAAACGCCGCGGTGAAGAACAGCTGATGATCCGGCTGATTCGCCAACCCGATCCACAGGCGATGTTGATTCTGGAGGAAAAGAAAGTCGCCGTTTCCGCCGAGCGACTGCAAATCCTGGGGCTGTCTTTGCGGCGTGCGGAAGTCTTGCTGAATCTGACGCGGGGCCAAAGCAACCGTGAAATCGGCGCACGGCTGGGCATCAGCTCGCGCACGGTGCAGAAGCATCTGGAAGGCATTTTCGTGGCTTTGGGCGTATCCAGTCGCACCGCGGCCTGCGCGACGGCATGGCGACATCTTGCCGTCTCCGCCGGCGCGATCCTTCTGCTGTTTTTTGGCGGTCAGTGGATGGATTGGGTCAATGGCGCCGCTGGCTGGTTCGGTTCCATCGGCCTGCTATTGCCCACATAGCCCCCGGCTTCGCCGGGGGTGGAACTTTCGACCAATTCGCAACGCCATGATGAACACGGTGACGCTGCATTTATGCCGAACATCCCCCCGGCAGAGCCGGGGGCTATGTGCGGGTGTAATCCCGGAATTGATCACACAACGCCTCGTACGAAATTGTTGCGCCGTGGTTGAAATGGAAACACTACCGCCGGCATAGCCGGCGGCTATGTGGGCAACGGCGTTACCCATGCGAATGGAGGCGCCGGCCTATTACGGCGAAGATTGTGGTTGACCATATAATCCCGGGCGGATTTCACGGCCGTCCAATCCGTCAGGAATACACGCCAGAATCCAGA
Source organism: Planctomycetota bacterium (assembly GCA_021838985.1). Classification (GTDB taxonomy): domain Bacteria; phylum Planctomycetota; class Phycisphaerae; order WQYP01; family WQYP01; genus JAKCCC01. The sequence goes on along the minus strand of JAKCCC010000115.1, from coordinate 255 downwards.
CGTCCATACCTGCCGACCGCGCATGCCGCAAGACGCGTTGATGCGGCCACTGGACTTGCCTTTCACGCGGCCAACGACCAAGTGGACTGCTTCTATATTTGCCGCAAACGACAGATGCGCGTGCCGGGATTCGATGGCGGCAGCATGGACGGTCCACGGCGAAGCGGGCACACCTCGGATTACGCCCACTTCAGGCCCGCCCTGGATAACCTCCCCTACGGTCTGCGCAACCAGGCGCTGGTCGGATTCACGCAG
>JAKCCC010000114.1 GCA_021838985.1 Planctomycetota bacterium | reverse complement strand
TAGTGGACGCCATAGTAAAGAAAGCATTAGCCGGCGACCCGTCGTCATGTCAGCTGGTTGACTCGCTACCGGCTTTGCAGCGATATTGTGCATGGTTGGCCAAGCAGGACACGTCGTGACAAACAGGAGAAAGGCATGACAGACCTACCCAAATCGGACATAGTCGAGTCCAGCGATGTGGACAGCGGAGAGAATCTGCCTGGACCAGGGACTTCCGACGGAAATATAGCTGAAAATTTGCCCGAAATAACCGCACCGACCCCGGAAATCCCGGATCGACCCAGCCACTGGACCGAGCAGGGGCCGCGCAGAAAAAATGAATCTGAGTATTCGTCGTCCCCGGCCGCCATAGCGAAACGGAAATATCGCCAGAAAAAAGACAAAGTTCAGGAGCCAGGCGGACAGCAATTAAAACCGCCGGTTCCCGAGAGACATTGGGGCGACACGATACCGTCCGAAAATGCAGCGGTAGGACAGGTGGCTGCTGAGACGTATTGCGGATTCCTCGAGGCTATATCCCGTGGTCGATATGCGGTGCCTGAAAAATCACGTAATGACTTGGCGGACGCAATGTCCAGGTGGTTGTGGGTACGCGCCAGGGCCGTCGACCGTTTTCTCCCGGAAATATTGCTGGCTGGATCGATATTCGCAGTGACAGATCCGATGTTCAGGATGATGCGGACACAGAGAGGACCGAACCATGCACTGCCTCATCACGGGGCCGACGCAGTCCGGCAAAACGACCCTGGCGAAAATGCTCGTTAGGAATTGCCGGCGGCTGATCGTCCTGGATCCGTATGGCTCCGATGGATGGCCGACCGGTGCTATTTTTTGCCGCACCATTAACCGCGTCATATTTTGGGCCAAACGGAAGCGCGGCTATGTTATCGTCATTGACGAAGCCGGCTACGCATTAGATCGATACCGGCCAGAGCATGAACAACTCGCCACGCGCTCCGCCCACCGCCAGCATCGATGCGTCTTCGTCTGCCAACGTTATTCGCAGATTTCTCCGGTTGTCCGTTTCCAATGTTCCGAATATTGGCTTTTCCCGCAAGACTATGACAGCGAGCGCCAGCTGGCCAGGGAAGCCGGATTAACCCTATTACCCTGCTGGCCGCCGATGACGGGCGGAAACAGATACGCTATGCATATTTGCGACCGGTCAGCCAAAATTTTCAAGCTGGATCTATACAGTCGACTTGACGGCTTCCGCACCTCCGACAAGCCGGCTTGACAATCGGCCGGACCACGCGTATACTACTCTCCGACACGTCTGGAACACCGATTGTGGCAACGAGACTGGCTCGGCTGGAATCTATACTGGCTTGCGGCGTCATTCTATTGGCTACTGCAGGTTGCTCGCTGCATGCTCTCGGCACGGCCGCGAAAGCGACTCAACAAATTACGCAAGCTAATGCGCCGAAAAATCCGATCAGCCCGGTCGTGGAACAAATCCGCCCTTTGGCCCAAGCCGCCGGACAGGCCGCCGGACCGATAGGCGAAACTGCGCTTTCCCTGATCGCCGGAGCGGCCGGCATCGTACTCGCGGGAATATCCCAATATCGCCGGTTGCGATCAGACAGCGCTCACAAGCAGGCTGTGTCGGAGCTGGCAACTTCGTTGCCGCCGGAAAAATTAGCGAGCCTGTCGCCGAAAACGAAATCCATCCTGCTCCGGGCACAGAGCGCCGGATAAGGAAATTAGACACGCAAGGAGACCATCACATGAAGGGGGACATCAAGCAGCTCGCCATCCTCGCCGGAGGCGTATTCGCGGGAATGTTTCTGTTCAATTTATTCTCGAAATATTTTCCAAAATTGTAAGCAGAAAAGACACGTGGATTTCCAAAGGTGATTTATGCCCGGACCCATCATCGCTCCAGAGGCCCAGGTCAGCGCTCAACAGCAGCTCAGCGCCCCGTCTGGCATCCGCTACAAAATGAGCTCCAGCGGCCCTATCCAGCCAGGAGGGAAGACTGTTTTTAATCTGGCGGTGGGCAACAAAATCCGGTTTCTCGCGCTGCGCCTGATGTACACATTAACTCAACCCACCACTGCGGTGGCCATTGCTCCGGCCAACATTTTGCCGGGCGATGAATTCGCCCTGCTCCAGCAGTTGCAAATCTACACCAGCGATAACGATTACATTCTGTCGGCGACTGCAATGGAGTTGTTGGCCGTCTGGAATCGGCTGCTCCGCCGCCGCAAGCCGGTTCTGGCCGCTCTGAAGAACGCCGGCACCACCAGTCCGGTGATCGATTCAACGATCGTTATCCCGTTCTGGATGCTGACGTCCAAGAACCACGTTGAAACCGAACTGAATACGACCAGACTCCTGCAGGGACAACTCAGTTGTGTGGCAACTTGGGGCACAGTAGCCAACGTCTGCAGCATCGCTGGCATGACGCTTGGGGGCGCCATGCAAGCGGAAATCCGATCGCTCGAAGCGTTTGGCGCATTCACGCCACTGCAAGACCTTCGGATCACCAAGATCGGCCTGTTGAATGTCGCTCCCGGAAATCTCCGCCAAAAAACGCCTGTCCCGGTGGCTTCCAATCTGGATTATTTTGGGTTCATCGTGCATGAATACAATACAGCCACAAATCCTGTAACGGATCAGCCGGGCGTCATATCGCGTTTCGCATTCATGTCCGGCGATACCGGCATGATTTCGGACTGCAACCTGGGATCGCTCCGGCAACAGCTGTGGCAGACCGCGCCGCAGTTCACCACTGACGGCAACGCCGAGGCGAATGGCGAGACGCTTATGTATTCGTCGGCCGCCGCCTACGATGCCTGGACCTATGTTCCATATGCATGGGATGGCTATAAGACGGAGAGTTTCAGCACGGCCGGTTTGACGAATCTCGTCTTCGATTACGACGTGGCATCGGGCGTAACGTCCCCGGCCGTTGATGTGTATGGCATCCAAATATTGAAGGCATAGCCGATGACCCTGAATATCGATACAGTCTTGACTGGATTCGCCCAGGACGCTGCGAATTTAGGGCAGGAGGCTGCCAACGCGGCTGGCGCGGCCTATATCCAGAAACTAATGGGACCGTCCACCTCCAGCACGACCACGGCCCAAACGGCCCCGCAGCTCGGGACCAATGCGGCCGCCGTAGTGCCCGTAGCCCAAACTACCAAACCCTGGTACGATGAACCGACGACCTGGATGATTGCCGGCGGCATATTTGTGGCCATAATCGCGCTGGTTCTGATCGTCAAACAATAGGGGGTGCAGCGTGACGTTCGTGCCCTACGAATCGCCCCCGGTTTATACTCCGCAATCTACGGGTATCTTAGATACGCTCCGCCAACTTCCTGCCGCCGTCGGTCAACAGGTGGAAGGGCTCTACAACGCCGCCACGGGCAGCAACGATACAGCCACCTTTGGTGCTGGCAGTTATGTCAGTAATAGTGCTGTGGAGCAGGGGGCCGGAGGGATACCGGGGGCCGCGGCCGTCGAAACGATTTCTACCGGGACCGCCCACGTCGCAGGAGCCGTCGGACGCGGGGTAATCCAGGCCGCGGAAAATCTGCCATCCACCATCCTGATCTTGGGGACCGTCGCGCTCATCATCGCGGGAGTTGTCGTTTACGCATGGGGAAAAGCATGACCGGATTGCCGCTACCAATGGGAGGTTTGGGGGGGGGAGGAATGAGCAGCTCATCGACCGCCGCCCAGCGCGTCAGCGAGACACTTGGCGGGGGTGGCGTCAATGCACCGTTTGAACTTGATCTTGGGGCCGCCAACACGGGTTTGGAGTCGTCGTTCGATCCATTCACCGGGCAAAGCGGAGGAGGCTTGTCGGGGACGTCATCGCTTTCCCTATCCGGCATTCCATCGTGGATCTGGATCGCCCTGGCCGTGGCCGGCATCGCTGGCATAGGATTGTGGTTGTATGCTCGGCGGAAGTGAACACATCACCGCCTCAAGATTGGCGCAGATCTTTGCTAAGCCGGGCGGGCCGTCGGATTGGCACGTGTTGGCGGAGCATTTGGCCACTCACAACGGGACTTTACAGGAGGTTGATGGAGCCACGGTCGCCGTAAGCGCGGTCCCGCCCGCGCTGGTAATCCATCAGATCAACCGGCACAGGAGGATCAGCGATCGTCTGGTCGAGCATTTGAAATCGTATGCCAGGTCGCAGGGACTCGCCCTGCTGCATTGGCGCAGCCCAATCGGCAATCTCAACCTCGTACATCAATATCTCGGCATCGGTGCCCACTTGATGGGAAATGACGGCAGCGACTTTATTTGGGAAATGCGCGTTGGGTAGTTCAAATTCGACTTCGACCAACTACACGAATAACTACGACTACACCGTAGGCAATGTTGGTCTAACCGGAGCCGACGCTGTCAATTATGCCACCGCGGTGGGCAATACGCTCGTAACGCTGGAGCAGGGATCTCAGCTGCAGGAAAAACAAGCGGCGGCCACCGAGCAGGCTGCCATCCAATCGGAGCAGAACGTGGCAACAAAAGCATTGGCGACTGCCGCCGCCGACGTCGCGGCGGCTACCGGAGGGGCCGTAGCGGCTGGAGCAGTTTCGCACGGCTCTCAGGCGGTTGACCTGGCGGCCGCGCAGGGAGGTACGGCCGCGATCACCGGAGCCGAGAAGGTCGCATCACAGGTGGCAGCTCCGGTATCTCTCGGCAAGCAAGTAGGATACACCTCGGAGGCCACTCCAGTGAATTGGATGCCATGGATTATGCTGGCGGGCGGCGCCCTGGTACTCGGCTTCGGAATCTGGATGTTCATGCGGAGGCATAGGTAATGGAAATTCATGTTCCTGGTGCTATTGGCGGGCCCCCTGCACGACATGTTACCAGTGCTCCACCGAGCCCTTTGGGTAAGTTGCAACCGACGGTCGGCAAGCCGACCCCTCCACCATCCGCACGCACGAGATGGTCCCACAAAGTGAAATATCAGATCGCTGTTCTCAATCTGGGGGTGGCGCAAGAGATTCCATTGCAAATCAACATTGCCGGAACAGCGATCGAATGTGACGGCAACTCCAGCGGATATGTGCAGATCGCTACCAATTCTCCGACGGAAGCAGCCAGAACATTCATGCCTGGCTATTGGGCCACGCAGGATCAATATGACAGGTTATTTGTGACCTGGCCGGCACAATCCGGAGCAGTCTGCATCCTGAATGGATGGTCAGATACCCCTGGCGATGAACTCCGCATAGGCTAAATCATGGTCACGGCCGGCCAAAAGATCGATTATGACCCAAGCTATTTGGATTCGATCCCGGATCCAGGACTTCTGATTCAGCGCTATAACCAGATCCCGAGCATAAGTTCACCATTAGTGCCAATGCCGCTCGCATCAGCGCATGATCCAGGCATTGTAAAATATGCTCCCCCCGGAGAAGTAGGAGATGAAGCCCACTTCCCTACCGGTGCGTATTGGGACTTTCCATCAATCCTCTATAGTCTCCAGGAGAATCTGCTGGATGAATTCACCCCTCCGGTCACGCCCATCGGCATCAGCACCGAGCTGTTGGCGGAATGGGAAGACATTCTCAATGTGGCCGCGAAAGCATGGCGCATAGCTGTCGCCAACGCGATCACCGGCTTAATTTTGGTGGCTCGAGGGGTCGGACGTGCAATCTATGGCAATGGAGGCGTACAGGATGCGCAGCTTTGGTGGTGGCCATACGGGCATGCATGGCGGTGGCAGACACAAGCGGATAATGGAGCCTATTTGAATGTGCCGCTGAGGACCTCCGGGGCTCAAATATTCCATGACTTTTTGGTGACAGGTCCGGAACTCGCCGGAGTGAGAGGATGGTTGTTGACACTGGGTCTGCAGCGCCCTGATCGGAGCTCCAAATTCGGCGACATCGTGGTTCATCCTGGCGCCAGCTATCCGGTCGGATGGCATTTACCATACGAAGCCGAATTTATGAACGGCGCTGATGATTCGGACTTGCTCAGCACGTGGCAGCCTCCCATATTTTTTGGCATGCCGTCGTATCAGACATGCTTGGGCATCCTGCGATATTGTTCTGGTTCAGGCAGCCGAGCTATGAGTGACAGCGCAGCCGCGATGGGAAAATTGAACTCCGCCGAGCAGGCCATTTATAATTATCAAGCGGCGTACGCGGGGCTCATCGACCCGGGAACGGCTCCATACGCCTCGGCCAGCAAGAATATGCAGGCTGTGATGCAGCAGGACCAGGCGGCCCAGCAGGCGGCAGCGGCCAAGGCGGCCCAGCAGGCGGCAGCGGCCAAGGCGGCCCAGCAGGCGGCGGCGGCCAAGGCGGCCCAGCAGGCGGCAGCGGCCAAGGCGGCCCAGCAGGCGGCGGCGGCCAAGGCGGCCCAGCAGGCGGCAGCGGCCAAGGCGGCCCAGCAGGCGGCAGCGGCCAAGGCGGCCCAGCAGGCGGCGGCGGCCAAGGCGGCCCAGCAGGCGGCAGCGGCCAAGGCGGCCCAGCAGGCGGCAGCGGCCAAGGCGGCCCAGCAGGCGGCGGCGGCCAAGGCGGCCCAGCAGGCGGCGGCGGCCAAGGCGGCC
>JAKCCC010000113.1 GCA_021838985.1 Planctomycetota bacterium | reverse complement strand
AAGCTGCGGAAAAATGATGATTTTCCGGCCATAATACCGAATCAGATATCCCATTAACAGCCACGCAGAGTAAATGTCTCATTACAGGCCAAACGGGCTATATACGCCAGGCCGACGCCATTTCCATCCTCCGTCAGCGCCCACGGGACATGATGGGCCGCCTATTTCATGTCATCTCCGGCAAGGAGGAACGATTATCCGGTCCAGCGGTTGGCGGAGCAACTTTCCGTCCCGGGTTAACCCGCAATCGCGCTGGGCCAGAATCTCCACCAGACGGTCGCGCCACAGCTTCAGTTGGGCCGCCTTCGACGGCTGGCCGGCCAGATCCTGGCATTCACCAGGATCCACCGTCAGGTCGAATAACTGTTCACGCTCCAGATAAGGAAACCAGATATATTTTTCCCGGCCATCCGTCAGGTAGTGATTGGCTTGTTCCGGACCGAAACATTTCACATGCTCACCGTGCAGATAGGGCCGCCAGGAAGCGCCTTTTTGCCCCCGCACCAGCGGCAACAGGCTATGGCCCTGGCACGCCGACGGCACGGCCAGGCCGGCGGCATCCAAAAGCGTGGGCATCACGTCCCGCAACTCCACGACGTTATCCAGCACCTGCCCGCGCGGGACCTGCCAATTATTGGGCGGCCGAATGAACATCGGAATGCGGGCCGAACCCTCGTAGGCATAGCCTTTGCGCCACAGATGATGATCGCCCAGCATGTCGCCATGGTCGGAAAGAAACACCACCAGCGTATTATCCCAGGCCTGGCGCAAAGCTTTGATATGGATCCTATCGTGAGGGACTAAACTGGCTGAGTATCTTTTCCGCGGAATCCGCGGTAAAAGTCATGGTTACGGAATCGCTCAGGGCTGTGCCTGTGGTTTCCGCCCAACGCCTGGCAACGTCCGGCGAATAAAACTTTAATGTAACCGTAGCCGGCAGGGATAATTTATGTGGCTTCATATTTTTAATTTTATTCAGCGCGCCGCGTGCGGCGTCAACGATTAGCTTCCTTGCGGCGTCCAGCGCCAAGCATTGCACGCGTCCGCCAGCGGCGGTGTGTTTCACGCTAACCGTTGCCACCGCCTCCCCAAGCAAATCGCGGGCTTCTTTCACGGCGAACGAGTCGCCTGTAACCAAGGCCACCGGAACGTCATAATCCCCCGCCAATATCGCCAGTTGTCCGATCTCGCCCAGGGGCCTGCCGTTTACTGCATACTCTTTCCAGTCCCGCGCGCTCTGCGTATGCGGCATAAAGGCCCCGGCCGTGCCCGCCATGGCATGCGCCCCAATTAAAAAACACGCCTCGAACGTGGCGTCCATGCCATTTAGGTAATTCGCGAATCCGTTCGGTTTAGTCAACTTGGCCGGTGAGATAATATCTTCGGCTCGAAGATTCCCGCCGCCACCGTGCCCGTCACACACCACAATCTCTTCGGCGCCGCCCCGAAGCGCTCCTTCGATCGCGGCGTTGACATCGCCCGCCAAGAGCCGGCGGCCCTCAAAACACGCCTCGCTTGCGTCCTGTTCGCACATGCCGGGATCCGCGAGGCCGCTTACCCCCTCCATGTCCGTCATTATGTATACTTTCATAGCCGTGGCCTCATGCGAGATTGGAGACGCGCTAACAGCGGTTCCAGACCGGTGTTCAAAAGGCAGCGGGTTTTCTCCGGCATTGGCAGTCCCGGGCCTTTCAGCCGCCGCCGCCTAAGGCTTTGTGCGATCCGGAGGGCTTTCGTTAAATGGCCGCGCGCGACGCGATGCTCCTTATCCCCGTATTTGAGCGCGTGCCAGACGGATGAAAGTTCGTCGTAAAGCCCGACAAAGTCGGTGGTGTATCGCAAGAGTTTCAGGTCATCTTGGATTGCCCATAAGATATGTTCATCGGCGGTGGCCTTAGCCATCCCGGCCAGAATGGATTGGCATCGCTGAAGCTTGCTCCGCATACCCTGAAGGCTGCCCTCGCCCAGGCCCGAACATCCGCGATCCCGTTCCCTGGTAAGCCGCTTGAAATGGTCGCAGAGAAACACAGCCTCCATGTCCCGCGGTGTGCCCGAGGTCTTAAACACCTCCGGCAGGCGAAATCGCAGCGATGCGGACAGCCAACTGGTGAGCAGGTTGATATTGGCCATCGCTTCCTCAAGCCACACATAGGCCTTCTGTGCCATGCCGGCCAAGGCGCCATAACGATAAGCCAAATATTCCCGCAGGAGGGTCGTGGCGTCATCCCGCGGTGACCAGCATTCCCGCGCGAACTGCCATTGGGTCAAAGTCCGCATGCCCCAGTCAGCATCGGGAACGTGCATGTAGTGCAGTCCGATGATCCCCATCCGCGCGTAGGCTTTTATATCCTCCGCCATGACCCGGTTAAAACCTATGGCTAAGTCCGCGTACTTGCTGACGTTATAGTATTCGCCGACGATCATCGGTACGCCTAACTTGGTCCATTGCCTCAGACCGGGCCCGTAGCGTTGGTTGAATTCCCGGCACCGCCGATCCATGAGCGTATGGCTATAGCAGCGGTTAATCGGAAAATACTCGACATTCACGCGCCGGCTTGCGAACGATTTCGGCAAGGGGTGCACGGGCACGTCCAGGCTTGCCGTGCCTTCATACGCGCAAGTATGCAGTACAATATCCTTTCCCGACCGGCCGCTGAAGCTGGTCCGGTCCAGGCGTTGGCGGAATAGCGAAGCCAGGTACAGGGTACGATCGGCGCCATTACCGATGCGAACACATCCCGGACACTCGCAAATATCGTCCCATACATCCGGCGGCCAAAGGGTATAACAGTCCACTTCTCCGGCGGTCTTCCGCAGGTCTTCCATAAGGCCCTCCATGACAAACCGAACCGCCGCCTGGTTGGAAACACATAGCCGGCCCGCCAGCGGCTGCCGTTTGCCGCCGCACAAAGAAAACCAATGCGGGTGCGCCTCGAAGAGGGTCTTGCCGTTGGCCATCCTTCGACCAGGGTCCAGCAGCGTTTCGACCAGGTGTCCCCCGGAAAACAGACGCAGGCCCAATTTCTTCTGCATCGGCCATAAATCACGGTGGCGGCGGAAAAAATTGAGCCGATTACGGGCCATCCAACGAAACAACCGCCGGTTTCCTTTGTAGTCGTGATCGCATTGAAAACCACGGAACCGGAAGTGCGGCGCTTCAATCAGGGACAAAGCACCGTCCCACAATCCACCGCGGTATTGCAATCCAACACCCCGGTCGCTGAAATGGGTCCACCGGAATCCAAGCCAGGCTAGATAGGCATAGACGCCGTAAAGCAACCCGACGCGATCCGCCCCGCAGATGAGTATGCTCCGCATCTTTCCATTGTGACACGCCCGCACATGGAACGAGCCCGACTCGGTCAGATGCCGCGCTTGGATGGCTCGGATATCCGGACCGAATATGGCGGGATCCTGTAGCGTCCCCAGCCGAAAACCAAGATGCGCCGCCGGATCAACTTTGCCATCGGCGGTATGGCTGATTCGGATGGCAACATCTTTTCTTCGACGCAACAATCGCAGATGATCCGCCAGCTCCAGCGCTGCATAGCCAACGGTGCACGCAATCGCGTCTGGGCCTTCTTTCCGCCAATCCACGGCAGCTTCGGAAAAGGCGGCCGCGGCAATAGTGTCGAAGGGGGCCAAGTTGGAAGCAATAGTGATGTCCACGCTCGCCTCAGCCCATCGGGGCAACTCACCTGGGGAAGCTCCTGGCGTAGGCGCGGTACTCCACCGCAACCTCAGCGCGCGACATGGCCCGCTGCAGCACACGGATGCGCGCCAGATCGCCGGCAAACGAGCGTTTCAGTCCCAAATTTATTAGGTTGGGAAACTCGGACACGAACAGCCACGGGCCATTGCTGCTGCCGCCGATGACCGCACCCTCGTCAGTGCGCCGTCCCAGCGAGGCCGTCGGGACGCCGTCGGGTTGGCCATCGACATAAAGGCGCAAGTCACGTCCGTCGTACACGCCCGTCACGTCGTACCACCGCGCGGGTTTCAAGGCTCGCGGGCCTTTAACCACATCCAGGCGCATTTTCCGATTCAGCCGCGCTGCCACCAACGTGCCGCCCGGACCCAAGGCCATGGCCAGCGCAGGATCCTGCTGGTCAAAAATCACTTGGGGGTGATCGGTCTGTCGGAAACGCAGCCAGAGCTCCACGGTCACCGGCCCCGGCGGCATGTCCAAACCCTGACCGCCACCGGTGCTCGTCAGCAGTCGATTCGCCTTCCCGTCGAACCGCAGGTACCACGGGCCGTACGGCCCGTCCCGCAGAATCACCGGCCGGGCGGGGGATCCTGCCGGCGGCAAGGTAAGGTCGTGCCCCAGTGGTCCGCGGTCCACCAGCACATTCTCACCGGCCGTCCAGTTTTGGGCCAGCCATTTCGGCAAGTGCGGCCCCAATTTGTTCAACGGGGGCGGGATCATTAAATCCATTACCGTCGTGGGGTCCACATGGGGAGCGGGGAGGATTGCCGGCTGGGGATAGACCAGCCTGCCGTTTCGCATCCGCACCACGGCCGTGTAGCGATCCCATTGATCCACGACCCGGCGCTTAATCCAACCGTTCCTGTACCTCATAGGCATGTAGCCGGGGCCGCTGTAGAAGCGCTCGACAAAGCCATTGCGCAGGACTTTTCCGGAGAGCGTGTACCACAACGTTGTGATGCCGTTGCGCGCCAGGACCCCACCTGCGACCTGATTCCAGGGCAGGCCTGTGACACGCACGGTGCGAGGATAAAGAGTCCCCGGACTGCCGGTAACCACCACCTTCGCCTTAACCCCCGCGTCAATCCGCGCCAGCGGTACGGATAGCCACGTGCGGGCGAGTTCCTCGCCCGGATTCATGATGGAAAACGGAGCGAGCGCGCCGCTAGGAAATTTCACCGCCTTACCGTCAACGCGAATGCGAACCTGTGGCACGCCGTAGCCATAGTGGGCAAATCCGCGCTGCGCCCAAAACCGCCAGACCACCTGCCCCATTTCCGCCGTGGGTTTGCCCGCCGGCAGATCGACCATCTGCCCATCGCTGGTCCGCACCCGACAGGCGGCGGTGAATCGCCTGGCGATCTGCTCCGGCGGTTCCCGGCCGGTGATATCCGGCCGCAGCAACACCAGCTGAAATTCCGTCGGCTCATTGACCGCCACCGCCAGATGATAGCTCAAGAACGCCTCCGGCTTACGAAGCAAGGGCCACTTACCGGTGCGCCACCGCGTGCCAAAGTAATGGGTCAGATCAAGGTAGGTAAACGTACTATCCGCAGAGCATTCCTGGTCGGTATCTTCCGAATAGTCGTTGCCCGTACCCAAGGTGACAAAGGTGGGGTCTAGCTTGATCTGGGTGCACCATTGCCGTCGATAAAGCCAGGTGCCCCGCGGTGAAATAATCTCACCGGACCGCGTGATGCCGATATATCCCGGCGTGACTTCGCCGCCGACCGCCTTTGGGGGTGAAAACGATTGGCACAGATTAATAAGTGGTCCTAGTGGGTTGGGATTACCGAGCGCCTCCGCGTTCGATTCGAACAGGTAAGTCGCCGGAGCGAAGGCAATGTGATGTCTGACCCCGGGTTTAATTTTTCCGAAGAGGGCGGCCCGGTCGCCTTGGGCGGCGTGGGTAATGATGAAGAACCGTCCGCCGACCGCCTCGGCCCGCTCCATGCGGCTGGCCCATGTTTTCCTCGATGCGGTCTGATATTCAAAGACCACCGGACACGCGCCGACGCGCAATATGTTGGGCTGTTTGCGCAGCAGTTGGCCGGTTTTCGGGTCGCGGTACAACCAATAGCGGCGCAGGAAATCCCGCCCCTTGCCCCAGCGTGTTCCGTTATGCGCGATGATATCCAGCATGGGCGCGATCTTTACCCCCGTGCCGCTGAGCCGGGCCACTCTGGCCATATGCATGAAGCCTTTGAAGGTCCCGCGGCTGGTGAGGACTCCGGGGCCGGCGGCATCGGTGAAGAAGTCAAAATCAATCGCGCCAATCCCCGCTGCTTTGGCGTCGCGAAACATTTGGACCAACCGACCGTCTAGCGCATCCAGCTTTCGGCCGTTGACGGCGTGTCGCGCCACGGGAATTAACGGGGCATTTTCGTAAAATCCGGAATCCGGTTGTCGCGGGTCGCAACCGAGGATGAAAGCCCGCGAACTGGGCAGACTCCACCACATATCATCCATCACAATGATGTGCGGCATCGCCTGCGGCGGGGGTAATTGCGGTGGCTTGGCAATGTGCGCCGGTACGGGGAAGTAACTGGCCGGCTTGGCCACCATAGCTCCCGCCGTCACCAGTCCACCGCAACCCACCACGACGGTCAAAGGCAGCAACCATTTTCCATTCATCTTCCATACCTCGCACTGCGCCTATCTGAGCAACAACATCTTGAAATCGAATCTTTTCAGTGGAAACTCGACAATTCCATCGGGGGCGACCGGCACGGGTTTTCCAGTTTCTGCATCCGTTGCTATTAATCGGCTCGGCAGATGCAGAACAGCCAAATCGGGACGCAGGCGAATCGTGCCGCCGTTGCCCCAATCGCTAACC
>JAKCCC010000112.1 GCA_021838985.1 Planctomycetota bacterium | reverse complement strand
GATTTCCCGCTGATCCAAGGAACAAAAAATACCTGGACGGCCTGGTTTCCCCTGGGTGCTTGCCCGCGCCGATTGGGGGCGTTAATGGTCTGCCGCCGCAGCCATCGGGTCGGTTATATACCGGTGGTTACAGCGAAAGGCGCCGGTGGCATTGCGGCGCAGTTGTGTCCGTATGAGCAGGATTGGGTCGCGGGGGATTTTGCGGCTGGCGACGTGTTGACGTTCCCCAGTTTAACGGTGCATCGGGCGTTGCCGTGCCGATGCCAGGAGCAGATCCGGCTTTCCCTGGACGTGCGTTACCAGCCGCTGGCGGAAGAGGTGGAGTTTAAATCACTGTTGCCGCACTGCACGTTGTCGTGGGATGAGATTTACGCCGGTTGGCGGCGCGACGACTTGAAGTATTACTGGCGCCGCTTGCCGCTGAAGATCTCGCCTTGGGACGAGACCTTGTTGCAACCGAAGCGGCGGATTTGTTGATTTTTTGTAGCACCGGATTTCCCGTCTGTGGGCTCACATCGGCCGCAGGTTGGAAAGCCGGCGCTACAGGTTGGAGGTGCTAACATGGCTGCGAAAGCGCTGGTGGATGCGGGGCGGCTAACTTCGCGGGAGCGGGTGCGGCGGGCGTTGCGCCATCAAGAGCCGGACCGGGTCCCCTTGGATTACGGCGCCAATGCCGGAATTGACCGGCGTTTGAAAGGACATTTCGGGCTTGCGCCGACCGACACAGAGGGGCTGTTGCGGGCGTTAGGCGTGGATTTTCGCGGAGTCGGGGCGGCGTATAAGGGCCAGCGGCTGCATCCGGAGCTACCCGGGCGGAACGTGGACCCCATCTGGGGGGCACGGTCGAAATGGGTCGAACATCCTTCCGGGGGTTATTGGGATTTCTGTGATTTTCCTCTGGCGGACGCGGACGGCGAAACGATTGCCAACTGGCCGTTGCCGTCGCCGGACGACTTTGATTATGAAACGGTGCGCACCGGCTGCCGGCAATATGCAGACAGGTTCATCTATACCGGCAGCCCAGGGCTGGTGGATATCATGAACTCCTATGGATTCGTGCGCGGAGTGGAGCAGCAAATGCTGGATTTGGCGGAGGAATATGAACCGGCCCTGCGGTTGATTGATCGGCGGCTGGCGCTTCTCTACGAGGTCACGCGGCGTACGCTGCAGGCCGCCGAAGGCCGGATCGACCTGGTGTGGATAGGCGAAGACTTAGGATCGCAGCGCGGCCCTTTAATCAGTCCAGGGATGTTTCGCCAGTTGCTACGCCCGCGGCATCAGCGTTTTGTGGACTTGGCCCGGCAATATGCCACGCCGGTGATGATTCATTCCTGCGGCTCCAGCTCCTGGGCGTTTGACGATTTCGTGGAAATGGGAATCACGGCCGTGGATACGCTGCAGCCGGAGGCGACGAACATGGCGCCGTCCTATCTGAAATCGCGGTTCGGAGACCGCCTCATGTTCCATGGATGCATTTCCACCGCCGGGTCGGTGGCGTTCGGCACCCCGGAACAAACCGCCGAGATGGTCCGCCAGACCCTGGCGACCATGATGCCCGGCGGCGGCTATTGCTGTTCGCCGACCCACCTGTTGCAGGATAACTCGCCTCTGGCCAATGTTCTCGCTCTGTACGAGACCGCGCACCGTTTTGGTGTATACCGATGCTGATCCGACCAACCTGGCTCCGTCCCGACCCGGCCGGAACGAGGTGGCGGGATTTTCCGAGGCGTCCCGATAGCCGCCGGGACATCGGGATTTCGGCGCCCGCGCTTCCGCCCCGATGCCGCCGGAACTGCGAAATTTTTTCCTGGATCTGCTAAAGACTTTGCTCCGCTTCGGCGGTCATAATCCATCTGGAATGGTATGGTGGGAGTATGGGTGATGGCCGATGTCCCAAGCCGTCTGCGCGAAATCGATATCTGCTATTTCTGGTTCCAGGCCGGAGAGCCGGAGCTAGCGCTGCGGCGGCTGTTCCGTGCCGATCAAATGCTGGTGGTAAGTTGCCCCGAGGCCTGCCCGCAATTGCTGGCCGATTTTGGCCGCGGCGGCGGGTTGAGGTTGCTTTATATATCCATTTATAAAGCGCCACTCCTGGCGCAACTGCCGCCCGATGCGCCCGGCTGGAAGGGCGGCAGTCCCGCCCGCGCTTCCGCCGAACGGAATCCGTTCTGGCGCCAGGTGAACTTGGAGGGCCACCCGGAGTGGATACTTTACGGCGCCGCGGGGCAACCCCGCCGCCCGTTTGATGATCCCAACTACATGCCCGGCTGGCAGCGCACCGCTTTGCCGGTGGCCAATTACCAGGAAGCGGTGGGCCGGGGTATCCAGGCCGTGGCGCAGGACGGACGTTTTGACGGCGTTTATCTGGATAATTTCATTCCGGGCCGCTGCGGCCAAGCCCTGCCGTGGCTGGTGCTTGACGACACCGGCCACTATAAGAATTGCCCGGTGGAGGTTTATACCGAAGCATTCTATGATTTAACCCATCGCCTGCGCCAACGCGGTCAGAGCACCAGCCCCGCCGGAAAATATTTCTGGTTGGTCATCAATGGAGAGTCCGACCCGCGTGCTCAGGCCTTGGCGGACAGCCTGGTGATCGAGAGTTTTATGTTTTCCTGGGCCTGGCCAGGATCCCGTTTAACCGACGCTGCGGCGCTGGAAAAGCTGGGGCAATTCGAATCCCTCCGCGCCCGGGGCGGCCGACCGATCGTACTATGCTACTTTGGGTTCAGCGGCCATCCGCTGCGGCAGGATGCCACGCGGATTCGCCGGGTGCTTCAGCAGGGCGATGCGATTTTCGCCGACATGCTTACCTTGGCCCGGCCGGCCCTGATCTCCAGCTTCGCCCGCGCCAATCTCCAACAGTCGGGCCACGCCGGGCCGCCGGGGCCGAACCATCCCGCGGTGGCAGCGCTGGCCAATGAACTTCCCGGCGATCTGGAGCTGGCGCGGGAAATGTACAACGCCCCCTGGGCCACGGCCGCGGTCCGCCGCCCGCGCCACTCACCCCCGCGCGGTGAAACTTGACCCCGGCCCCCTCCGCCGGCCGGGTCACGGGCGCGTTCACCGTTGATCCAGTGGCACATAATGCTGATTGACGAGGCCGGTGTAAATTTGCCGCGGGCGGGCGATTTTCGTGGTCGGATCATCGTGCTGCTCTTTCCAGTGCGCGATCCAACCCGGCAGCCGTCCGATGACGAACATGACGGTGAACATGTTGGTGGGAATGCCCACCGCGCGCAGAATAATGCCGCTGTAAAAGTCCACATTGGGATAGAGTTTGCGCTCCACAAAATACGAATCGTTCAGCGCCAGCTCTTCCAGTTTCCGCGCGATATCCAGCAGCGGATCCTTTATCTTCAGCTTTTTGAGCACCTTCTCGCAGGTCTTCTGCAGGATTCTGGCCCGCGGATCATAATTTTTGTACACCCGATGGCCAAAGCCCATCAGCCGCACGTCACTGTCTTTGCGTTTGGCCAGTTCGATATACTTTTCCGCGGTCAGACCGCCCTGATGGATGCGTTCCAGCATTTCCAGCACGGCCACATTGGCCCCGCCATGCCGCGGTCCCCATAGGGCGCAGACCCCGGCGGCGCAGCTGGCGAACAGATTCGCCTGACTGGAGCCGACCATCCGCACGGTGCTGGTCGAACAGTTCTGCTCATGATCCGCGTGCAGGATGAAAATCAGGTTCATGGCGTCTTCAATCTCTTTGTCGATGACATGTTCGTCATACGGCATGGAAAACATCATGTGCAGGAGATTGGCGCAATAGCGCAAGCGGGGATTGGCGTAAATGTAGGGCAAGCCGCGCACCTTCCGATAGGTGAAGGCCGCGATGGTTCGGATTTTACTGATTAACCGGGCCGCCGCTTCCTCGGTCTCCGGATCATCACGCGGCAGAAATAACTCGGAATGGAAACAGCCAATGGTATTAATCATGGCCGAGGTAATGGCCATCGGTTGCGCGGTGGCCGGGAAGCCCTCGAAGTTGTGCTTCATCGCCTCATGCAGATGGGCGTTGTCCGTCAGGCGCACGCTGAAGCGAGCCAATTCCGCCTTTTTCGGCAAACGCCCGAAAATAAGCAGCCAGGCGACTTCGACAAAGTTGGGATGCTCGACGAATTCCTGGATTGGAATGCCCCGGTAGCGGAGAATGCCCTTTTCGCCGTCGATGTAAGTGATGGCGCTTTGACACGACCCGGTGTTGCCGTAGCCCGGGTCCAGCGTAATTAAACCGGTGGCCGCGCGAAGGTGGCTGATGTCCAGCGCCCGTTCGCCCTCGCTGCCGATGATCATCGGGCATTCGCAGGTTTTGCCGTCAATCGAAATGGAAATGGTGGAAGTCATCGCCGCTCCTGAGTTTGTCGCGCAGCCCCAAAAGCATCCTATATCATATTTCCGGCAGCCCGGCAACCGGCCCCTGGCGAAGTGTTGTACCCAGGTGTGGCCGGATTTCTTCACGAACGCCGCCCCGCAGCGATAGCGCCAAGCCCCCCAGGGCGGCAGGTCTGGAGACCTGCACCACAAGCTCCAGACCCTGCGGCAAATGCTTGTGGTGTAGACCTCCAGGCCTGCCGGACAGCTATATTCCGTTTGGCCTGTAATGAGACATTCATTTTACGCGGCTGTTAATGGAATATCGGATCCGGTACTATGGCCGGACAATCAACATTGTTCCGCAGCTTTCGCTCCCGATAATGTATACTCTTTTTGTTGAGGTGTGATACCAAACACGCGCTGGAATGGATAGGGTGTTTCTGGGATGATGGCTGGTGAAGTAACCTGTACGGAAGCGGGTTTGGGTGCGGTACTTAATACGGAGCGCACGGAGGCGACAGTTTTGATTTTTCCGCTCTCAAAGCGTGTGTGAATTGCTGGGAAAAATCGCGGATCGGGGCCTTGGTAGGCCCATGACGGTGGTGCTCGACAACGCCCCGTATCAACGCTGCAGCTTGGTACGGGAAAGGGCGGCGGCTCTGGGTATTGAACGGTTAGTTCTGCCCTTCTATTCGCCGAATCTGAACCTCATGGAGCGGCTCTGGCGGTTCACCAAACAGACCGTGCCGAATTCCCGTCATCACGCCTCGTTTGTGCAGTTCTGCCAGACCATTAACCAGTGCCTTGATGAACTGCCAACCTCTCATCGAGAACATCTCAAAACCCTGATGACTTCGCGTTTTCAGACTTTTGAAAATGTCTCATTGCTCGCCGCATAGAGTATAAATGGCGGATGCGGCGGTTTGATCGGCGGGGGTCGGCTGTTCCCGGGTGGTGGGGCGGGCGTCCCGCTGGCCCGGCGCAGGCGGCGCGCAGGAGGCTCGCCCGGCCATCGCATCAAGCCGGGCGGTGAAGTTCTTCGATTGTCGGTTTTGCCAGCCGCGGCGGTGATAGGCATAGCCGGCGATCAATGGAAACGCCAAGGTGGCTTCGCTGTAGACCATCTGCTCAAAAACCGTATCCACTTTGCCCCAACTGCTCGCTTCGCGCAAGGTGGAGCTGGACAGCGCCCCGTCGCGCACGTCGGCAACGGTAATTTGGATGGCGTATTTGTGCATGGGGGCGTCGGCGCCGATGATTTCCGCCGCCACGACGATGTCCTGGGTGAAATTCTTGGGCACGCCGCCGCCGATCATCACGAGACCCGTTTCACGATTGAGCACTTTAATCTGCGTTAATTCGCGGAAATCTTTGGCGGAATCGATGCTCACGTGTGCGGCGGGGCGGTTCAATTGATGCACCACCAGTCCAAAACCGGCCGAGCAGTCGGAAAACGCCGGGCAGAAAATGGGCACGCCCTTTTCGTATGCGGCCAGGACGATGCTCTGGCGGTTCCGGGCGTGCCGGGTCAGATACCGTCCCATTTCCTGGATAAA
Organism: Planctomycetota bacterium; assembly: GCA_021838985.1. Taxonomy (GTDB): domain Bacteria; phylum Planctomycetota; class Phycisphaerae; order WQYP01; family WQYP01; genus JAKCCC01. Next base: position 693 of record JAKCCC010000112.1, on the reverse strand, counting down.
CTCCCGGCTGGAATAAGCCCCTGGGGTGAGCGTATCGGCAATCAGGCGAGTGGTGTCATCGCAGATGCGCAGTTCGTCTTCATCGATGTACGTGTCGTAAATCCGGTCGATATGCCAGGCCCGCAGGACGGCGTCGTCGGCATAAGGTGAACCGATATAGTGTCTGAAGCCCAGCGCTTCAAAAAAATCCTGGTCCACGATGTTGGCGCCGGTGGACACGATGGCGTCCACCATGGTGTTTTGGACCAGATCTACGATGACTTTCTTAAGCCCCGCCGAGATGAGCGAGCCGGCCAGCGTCAAAATAATTGCGCAATCCGTGTCGCGCAACATGCGGTCAAAAATATCCGCGGCGCGATACAGATCCCGCGCCGAGAAAGCCATGGCCTGCATGGACTCCACCAGCGCCACGATGGCGGGTTGGGTGGTGATATCGATGTGCGCGATGGGATGCCGCAGCAATTCCTGACGATCCAGGCTGGGGGGCATAAGGGTGTTTCCGTTAGCGGTCAGTATTCAGCAATCAGCTTTCAGCTGTCAGCTCTCAGCTTTCAGCTGTCAGCTTTCAGTGGCCCGCGGCGGGCCGCTTATCATGAGTGGCTCAGCGCCGACCGCTGATGGCTGGTCGTTCGCTGCTCCGACAAAAAAGCCACCGCTTTTTCTGGGAAATGGACTGAACGCCGCTGGGATGCG
>JAKCCC010000111.1 GCA_021838985.1 Planctomycetota bacterium | reverse complement strand
GGATTTGCTGATCGCAGCCACCCGGCGTGAACTACCATTCTGGATTTACAGCGACCAGCAACCACGCCAGCGGCTTTTTCTCGAAGCGGACGGCCCAGCCCGACTGACTTGGGCGGACGGACCGGCGCTGGCGGTGAGCGACTACCTTGCCGGTGATTTACTGCCAGCGGCCCGCGGCTTACAGGCCGAGCTTTCCCGGCGCCGCCTGCGCCTGCGGCCGCGGGCCTTGACGCTGACGTTATTCGCACGCACGTTTCAGGCGGATCTATTCATCCACGGGATCGGCGGAGCGCTTTACGACCGCATCACCGACGAGATTTGGCGGAACATCTTCGGCCCGACCGACCCTCCCGCAATCGCCGGCCCCAGGCAACCGCCCGTGCCATCGTATGGCTGCGTGTCCGCGGGCTGGCTACTGCCGCTGGGGCAGCCGGCGGCAGCGGCGCCGGACTGGCCTGCGCTGCGCTGGCGGCGGCACCATTGGGGGCATAATCCACAGCTTTGGTGGGATGCGCGGCCCACGCCGGGAGAGCAAGCGTCCCGCCTGCTGGAGCAGCGCACGGCGCTGATCGCGCGGATTGCGGAAAGCCTCCATGAAGACCGCCGGCGCGGCCAGCGCCGGGGGCGGGCCTCGCGCCGCAATCTATTTCAGCACCTTCACCGCGTGAACGCGCAGCTGCGGGAGTTGTTTCCGGACCCGCTGCGGCAGCTGGATGAGCGCATCGCCGCCGCGGGTGCGGCGCGGGACAACGCCGCCGCCGCCACCTGGCGCGAGTACTTCTTTGCCCTGCATCCACCGGATTCCCTGCGCGAACTGTTGGCCCGGATTCAACAGCGCATCCCCGGCGATGGCACGGCGGGGACGCCGCGGAAGGCTGAGGAATGAAGGATGAAGGGTCGCCGCGGGCGACTAAACTCCAGAAGGATGAGCCAGCCCGGCCCGTGCCCCAGCCGCCCCGGGAAACGGCGTTGGCCATCCGGGCCATCTTGCCCCGGACTCCACCCACCATTAAGCTCAACTTTTGCCATTTTTTAGGATCGTAAAGGGTCAAATCTTTCGGAAAGCGCGATGGCGGGGTGAGTTCTTATACACCCCGCGTTTTATACCGGTGTGCAAACACTCCACGCCATCTTAAAAAGCCCGTGGAATCACGCTTTTTGGTTCCTCCGAAATCGGCAAGAGTCGAGCTTAGAATCAATCTCAAAACATCGCGGATTTCACCAAATTGTGGTTCATCGTGGTAGGTCGAAAATCCGCCCCGGTGGACACAATTTCCGGTACCGATCGGGATGGAGTTTTCCCGCCGCTACGACGACGCGGGCGGCACGGCAGGGTGTGGCCATATTTTTTAGCCAACGAGGTTCTGGTTCGCCTGGCGAGACACCGATACCGGGAACGGCGTGGCCGGAGGAGGTGCTGCCGCGGAGATTCCCCCCGGTCCACGATCCGCCGAAGGTCGTCGTGGGCGACTAAACCAGTCCGCCACCGTGCGGACCGGGGGCTATAGGGGGCAGGGTGTGCCGAAATGCATGGTCACACCCGTACGGCACGTAGGATCGTGCCTGTCTGCCACAATTTATGGCTAGACCCGCTGCCCAAAAATCCGGCCACATCCCGGTTGCATCACAGCGCGATTCTTCTTATTGTTTACGGGCCTGCGGAGATGCTTGCACCACCTGGACTCGGGCATGGACTGGAAATATTCCTTTTTGATTGGTCTGGCGCTGCTGCTGGCCGCCAGTGCGCTGACCGAAGTCAATTTGCCGTCGCATCGCAGCAGGTACCCGGTGCTGCATTGGACAACCGATGACAATCCGGAGCGCATCAGCCAGGTGGCGCATTTTGAGCGTTGGCTGCGCCGCCATCATTATCCGAAAGTCACCCTGCGCCTGGATTTCGCTAATAACGACATGAGCAAGGACATCATTCAAGGCGTTTCCGGCGATGCGGATGATCTAATGGACATGTATGGCTTCGGCGAGATGAATTTTCTGGCGCAGTGCGGCCTGCTGTACAATGTAGCGCCGGCGGCCAGGAACATGGGGTTCGATGCCAGTAAAACCTGGCCGGCGCTGCGCCCGGATCTGCTCACCAACGGCAAGCAATATGTGTTTCCCGATAATGTGGACACCGCCTTGTACTGGGTGAACCAAGCCACTTTTCGACGGTATCATCAGCCGATTCCACCGCGGACCTGGACGTTCGCCCAATTTCAGCGGCGGGGGCTGGCGCTGGTGCGGGCGGCGAATCCGCCGGGGGCGACGGAGCCTGTATTTTTCGCCAACAGCGTGAATACGGGCGTGATGCGGCGTAGCCTGGGGCTGTCGGCTTTTAATGAAACGCTCACCCGGTGCATTTTGAATGATCCGCGTTATATCCGGGTTCTGCGTCTGATGTACCGCTGGACGTTTGTGGATCATTTGCTGCCGACACCGGCGCAGCAGGCTTCTTTCGCCACGCAGGAGGGTTATGGCGGCGCGGGATTCCAGCTGTTCAACAGCGGCCAGTATGCGATGTTTTATGTAGGCCGGTATATGCTGATTCAACTGCGCAAATTTTATCGAACCACGGGACGGATCCCGCTGGCGGTTTCCGATCCGCCCTACGGTGAATTCCCCAACTCGTCGCTGGATATGCGGGGCGCGGCTATTTACATCGGTTCGCCGCACAAGCAACTGGCGGAATATTTTCTGGCCTACCTGGCGAGCCGCACTTACAATATGCAGATCGTGCGGGATGGCGATGCGGAGCCGCCGAATCCCATTTATACGCGGACGCGCGAATTTCTGAATCCGCCGCAATATCCCAACGAGGCCGGATGCAGCGGCGCCTTCGCCCACGCCTGCGCCACGATCGCCATTCCCTTCGCGTACAGCCCCTTTGTTCAGGCGGCGACGGTGCAGCGGATCGTCAATGGTCAAGCCGAGACCGGCTTTATCGCCGGCATTTACACCGCTCGCCAGGCGGCGCAGCTGGCGGCGGAGCGCATTAACCAGCGCATCGCCGATAATGTGCGTTCGAGTCCGCGTCTGCGGCGCCTGTATGCCAAGCTGCGGCGTCGGCAGAACCGGATCGACCGGCTACGCCGGGCGGGCAAGAAAGTGCCGTTGCCTTTAATCGCCAACCCGTTCTACCGACGTTACTATGCTTGGAAAGGTTGGGCGAATTGACATGAGCCGCTTTTCTCAAACCCGACGTCGCCTCCTGCCAGCGCTGGCCTTCTTAAGTCCAAACTTCCTCGGCGTGGTTGTATTTACGCTGTTCCCGGTGGTGTTCAGTCTGGTGATGGCCTTCAGCAACTGGGACCTGCGTCACCAGAACATGTTTAAACCGAATCCCGTGCGCTGGGTGGGGCTGGATAATTTTGGGCATCTGCTGCACAGCGCGAATTTCTGGTTTTATCTCGGCAACACCTTGTTCTTGATGATGGGCATTCCGTTTGCCATCGCCGGCAGCCTGTTCCTGGCCATCCTGCTTAGCCGGCAGAAAGCGGCGCCAAGCCGGCGGGCGTGGCTGATGCTGGTGGTTTCCGCGGTCGTGCTGGCCAGTGCGGTGGTCCTGGGGCTCTGGGGGATGGGCGGCTCCGCCATGACCATCTTGATTGGCGCCACGGTAGGCGGGATTCTGGTGCTGGGCGCCGCGGGCGGACGAAGCGTCTATCGCACCTTGATGTATCTGCCGTCGTTTACCAGCGGCATGGCCATTTTTATCCTGTGGAAGGATCTATACAACCCCGATACCGGTCCGATCAACCTGGCGCTGCGTCCAGCGCTGCTGGGTCTGCAGAACCTGGTGCGTGGAGTTGGGCCGCTCTGGATTCAGTTGGGACTCTGGGTTTCGGCGTTGATGATGGCCGGTCTGGCGGCGCTGGCGGGGCGCCGGCTGGGGCGGCTGTGGCGGGAAGCGGATCTGGGAACGGCCTCTTTGCTGATGGCGTTGGCGCTGTTGGCCATTCCCACCGTGGCGGCCTGGTTCTGGTTTCCCGAGCGGCGGGCGGCGCTGGGACTCACCATATTAACCGGTGCTGGCGTGCTGTGGCCGCTGGCGCCCTGGTCGGGCGCACGGTTTGGCCGGACGGCCTGGGATACCGGCTTGGGCAGCGCCCTGATGCTGGCGATGCTCACCATGACCGGACTGTTCGTGCTGGAGGGGCTGGGGATCGTCTGTTTCAATCTGCCGGGACAGGCGACCGTGGGGTTGCAGCCGCCGCAGTGGCTGACCAGCTACTACTGGGCCAAGCCGGCGCTGATGATTATGGGATTTTGGATCGCGGTTGGCTCGAACAATATGCTGCTCTATCTGGCGGGGCTTTCCAATGTGCCGCAAGACTTATACGAGGCCGCGGACTTGGATGGCGCGTCGCGCCTGAACAAGTTTTGGCATGTCACGTGGCCGATGCTGGCCCCGACCACGTTTTTCATCTTTATTATGAGTATTATCGGCGGGCTGCAAGGCGGCTGGGACGTGGCGGTAGCCATGACCCAAGGCGGCCCGGCCGGCGCCACCACCACCCTCAGTTACGACATCTACACCAAAGGGTTCCAGACCGGCAGCTTCGGCGTCGCCTCCGCGGTGGCGTGGATTATGTTTGTTTTCGTGCTGGCGGCCACGCTGGTGAGCTGGAAATTTGGGGGACAATTTGTCAGCGAGTAGACCAATGGGACAATACCTATGATGGCCAGTGATATCCCAGCGCGGCCTGCGGGCCGCAACCAAACATATAGCCCCCGGCTTGCCGGAGGTGGCGGGTCCGCCGCGCAACCAACGTTTTCTATCGAACCAAAATCTTCGCACGGCGCGAAGATTTTGACGGATTGTGGCACCGGGTTGGCAAAGGGAGGCTCTACGGCTGCTCCACCGGCGGTGTCGAAACGTGGGAGCCTGATCCGCTGGTGGAGCGGCGGTTTGTTCTGGAACATTCCACTGGCACTGCTGGCCCTGCTGGCGACCTTGCCGTTTATCTGGATGGTGTTGACCAGCTTGAAACCCCTAAGCGAGACCGGGCTGCCGAATTGGCTGCCAACCCAACTGCGCTGGAGCAATTACCTGAAGGTTTTTCAAGTTATCCCCTTCGCCCGCTATTATTGGAACAGCATTTTCGTGGCCAGCTGGATTACGTTCCTGCAGGTGTTCACCAGCGCTTTGGCGGCCTTCGCGTTTTCGCGCCTGCACTGGCCGGGGCGGAACAAGGTTTTTCTGCTGTACCTGGCCACGATGATGCTGCCCGGCCTGGTGATGGTGATTCCCAACTACCAGGTGATGATCGATCTGCACCTGGTCAACTCCTTTCCCGGCCTGATTATCCCGGCGGCGTTCAGCCCCTTTGGCGTGTTTTTGCTGCGGCAGTTCATGTTGACCATTCCACCGAGCCTGGATGAATCCGCGATGATCGACGGGGCCAGCCCCTGGCGTATTTTCTGGGACATTACGCTGCCCCTGTCGCGGCCGGGCTTGATTACGCTGACCATTTTCACTTTTATGGGAGCTTATCAGAACTTTTTCTGGCCCCTGGTGATGCTCAAAAGCCAGAGCCGCTACACCCTGCCCATTGGCCTGCTGTACTTTAATTCCACGGCCGGGCAAACCACGAACCAGCTTATGGCGGCGGTCACGATGTCCATCGTGCCGCTGGTGATCCTGTTCATCGTTCTGCAAAAATATATTGTCAGCGGGATACAGCTCGGCGCAGTGAAAGGTTAATTGGAATGGCGCGGTTCCCCAAACCGATCATCGGATTGACGGGGGGCATTGGTGCTGGCAAAAGCACGGTCGCGGCGGAGCTGGCGAAACTGGGCTGCGCGGTGCTAGACAGCGACCAGCTGGCCGCGGAGGCGCTGCGGGATGCGGCCGTGGCGGCGCAAGTGCGGCGCCTATGGGGAGAGGCTGTTTTCCGCCCGGATGGGACGGTGGATCGCGCGGCCCTGGCCGGGAAAGTGTTTCACGATCCGGAGGCTTTGCGGCGCCTGAACCGGCTGCTGCATCCGCGTGTCGCCAGGCTGCGCCTTGACCGGATGCGGCGACTTAAGTATAATAAAATGGTTAAAGCGGTGGTGTGGGATTCGCCGTTGTTGGTGGAAAGCGGCTTGCATGAACAGTGCGATGCCGTTATCTTTGTGGAGGCCGGTTGGGAAAGCCGGCTGCAGCGTGTCGCACGGACACGTGGATGGAACGCCCGCCAGCTGCGGGAGCGGGAAAAATTTCAACTGCCGCTTGACAAAAAAGCGCAAGTCGCGCAATATATAATCCATAACGATGGTGATGCAGCGCTAAGCCGAGATCAAGTCCGCGACCTTTTTTCCAGGATTTTGACGAACTTCCGACGTCATCCCCCGTCGTCCTCATAGAGGCTAATTTTTCCGGAGCGGATGAACATAGGGCGGGGCGTAACTGGCCTGAAAATAGCGGGGTGAGGTGTTATCGGAAGCACCACCCCGGCCAAGCCCCCCCCGGGCGGCTCTTGTGGGTATGATTTCCGCCTTCCGGCTTATCGTTTGCGGTTGGCCGACGGCGGCTCTTCGACCGGGGCCATGGACACGGAGTTGGCGCTATTTTCGGTGTTCGCAGGCGCCATGGGATATGGGAGCAAGGCCGGAGATCTCGCTGGACCTGTTCTGAAAATGGCGGA
>JAKCCC010000110.1 GCA_021838985.1 Planctomycetota bacterium | reverse complement strand
CTTATTACGGCGTGCAGACGCTGCGCGCTGTGCGCAACTTTCCGATTTCCGGGATGCCCATGCCTGCGGCGTTCATCCGCGCGCAGGCCCTGTTAAAAAAAGCCGCGGCAATAACCAACCATGAATTGCAGCTTCTCGATGAAAAGCGGGCGCAGGCGATCACCCAGGCGGCCGACGAAATCATAGCCGGCCTGTTGCCGCTGGGAAAGGCTAAGGCGACTCAACAAAGTCCCGCGCGCCCGGGGCGAGACGAGCTAGCCGAACAATTCCCCATCGATATCTATCAGACTGGCTCCGGCACCAGCACCAACATGAACGTCAACGAGGTCATCGCCAGCCGGGCTAATGAGATTTTAGGCGGCCGGCGCGGCGACAAGGCGCCGGTGCATCCCAACGACCACGTCAACCTGGGCCAGTCCAGCAATGATACGATTCCCACGGCGCTGCAGGTGGCGGCGCTGCAGCGAATCAAGGCGGTGCTGCATCCCGGGCTGACCCGGCTGGAGGCGGCGTTGCGAAAAAAGCAGCGCGAAACCTGGGACGTCATCAAGACCGGCCGCACCCATCTGCAAGACGCCACCCCGATCCGCATGGGACAGGAATTTCTGGGCTTCGCCGGACAAATCGAACGCTCCCGGCGGCGGCTGCGCTGGGCCGAGGAGGAGTTGGCCGAGGTAGCTCTGGGCGGCACCGCGGTGGGCACCGGCATCAACGCCCATCCGCAATTCGCCCCGCGCGTATGCGAATTGGTTTCGCAATGGTGCGGCATCGCCGTGCGCGAAAGCACCAACCATTTCCAGGCCCAGGCCACGCTGGATGCCGCGGTCTTGGTTTCCGGCGTGCTTAAAACCATCGCCGTCAGCTGCACCAAAATCGCCAACGATATCCGCTGGCTAAGCTGCGGGCCGCGGGCGGGTTTTGCGGAAATTGAGATTCCCGCGGTACAGCCGGGCAGCTCCATCATGCCCGGCAAAGTGAATCCGGTGATCGCGGAGAGCCTGCTGATGGTCGGCCAGCGCGTCATCGGCAACGACGCCACCGTTACGGCGGCAGCGGTCAGCGGCAACTTTGAGTTGGTCGTCGCCTTGCCGGTGGCCGCGGCGGCTTTGCTGGAGTCTATCGAACTGCTGGGCAAAGCGGCGGAGAATTTCGCGGTGCAATGTGTCGACGGCCTTAAAGCCACTTCCCGTGGGCCGGAGTTGGTGGAAAGAGGCCTGATGCTGGCGACGGCCCTGGTCCCGGTCATCGGTTATGAAGCCGCCGCCGCCATCGCCAAGCAGGCCGCGGCCGAAGGCAAGACCATCCGCGAAGTGGCGGCGGTAAAAACCAAACTTTCCGCGGCCCAGCTCAAAAAATTACTGGATCCGGCCACCATGGTCGAACCCTCGCCAGCGCCCCCACGGGGCGGCTGACCAGGAACCGCCACAGCGGAGCTTCGACTTGGCGGTGCGGCCGGCCAGCTCCGGGCAAAAAGGCAAAAAGGGTTAGTCCAGAGTTTTCGAGGCGGCATCCGAGCCAGCGCCGGCCGGTGCGGCCTCCACGGTGGCGGCGGTAAACCAACCGGAAACCGGGGCCATGCGGCGGCAATCCAGGCATTGAATTTCGTTGTTCAGATAATTCGCCCCGCATTGGGGGCAGCGACCGTGATGGGCAAACATGTCAAAATGCACACCGCAGGCGCCGCACTGCCAAAAATTCCCGCAGGGCGGAGCGATATGACAATTGGGGCAGGCCAACCCGCGGTGCCGGGGAATCCGCCGCGCCTGTTGGACCGCTCCGGCCTGGCGGAAGGCGGACAGCGCGCTGACGAGAATAAAAACCGCGATGAAGACCAGCCAGAGACTTCCCTGCGCGAACGCCAGCAGCATGAAGCCTCCCGCCCCGATGATGCCAAGAATCGAGGCCACGCGCAGGGCGCGGGTTTCGCCGATGAAAAACCAGAGCGCCGACCATAGAATTTTTCCGCCGTCCAGCGGATAAACCGGCATCAGGTTGAACGTCAGAACCGCCAGGTCCAACGCGAGCAGTTGCAGCACAAATGCCTGGGCCGGCGTGCAGAGCATGAGCAACTCCGTCACCCGCGGAGCTTGCACCAGCCAGGCAATGGGCAGCAGCGCCCCGGTGACGCCCAGCAATTGATGGCGCACCGGCGCCGGCAGCAGCGCCCAGAGCACGGGCGCCAACGCCACGTTCACCAGCGGGCCGGCAACGATGCTCCATAACATCGCCCCGGGCCGCCAGGGCGGTGAAACGTACGCCACCCCGCCCAACGGCCAGAGCACAATGGTATCCGCCTGGCCGCCGACGGAGCGGCAGGCCAAGGCATGGCCAAATTCGTGCGCCAGTACGATGCCAAACAGGGCCAGCACGAAAAGGAAGTTCCAGAAACTCACTCCACCCGCGGCGTACATGAAATAAAGCACCGCGAAGATCCACATCCAGTTCAGATAAACCGTGATGCCGAACAGGCGGAAGAGGCGAAGGGAGCCGCGGGTCAATGTATTCATGGGGCCAGGTCCTGCAATAAGTCGTGGTGGGGGTAGGCGTGGCCGCGATGTTGCACGAACGCTTCGGCGTAGGCGACGCCGGCCAACCGGCCGCGCGCCACGGCCTGGCGTTTCATGGACTCGAGATATTCGTCCATCCCGTGGTGCGCCCGCAGCCATTGGCGCTGTGAATCATGGCACGCGAGCATTTCCGATTTGGTGTGGAACTGAGCGGTAATGTCGACCAAGGTGGTCGGCTCCACGGGGCGGCCAAGGGGGTCGATGGCGTCGATGGGATCGCAGTAATATAGATGCGGCACGGCGGAATGCCTTAAGCGCGGCGCTGTGGAAACATTCGGCGCCCCATAGCCAAAGCTCGCGGCCCGCGCCAGCAGGCTGACCATTTCGTGATCCATCATGTAATCCTTCGGAGCATGCGTGAACACCAGGGTCGGGGCGATCCGGCGGAACAGATCGATGGTTTTACGAAGCGTCGGCTGATCGTAAACGACCAGGACGTCACGCTCGTCAAGGCAGTGATAATGCGCCCCGATCAGGGCCGCCGCCTTTTGCGCTTCCTGCGTGCGAATGGCGCTGATTTCCCAGGGTGAACGGTCCATGGTTCCGCAGTCTCCCGGTGTCGCGGTGGCGATATGAATGGTCCAGCCGGCCTGGGCCAGGCGGGCCAGCGTACCGGCGCAGAGAAACTCCGCATCATCGGGATGGGCCAGGAAACTTAAGGCAATGCGTGGCCCGGCCGGATCGGTCTTTCTGCTGGCGTGGTTGTTCATCGCGCACCCCTGCTGGTCCCTTAAGATGCTGATTATAGCAGCCCCGCCGCGTTATCCCACCGGCGCGACATGGAGAGTGCATGCCCGGCGGGGTACGGCCGGATTTTCGGGCACGGATATGACTACGGGCGGCATAAATGCCGCCGCTAAGGCAGCTGGGTATTGGCAGCTGTGGTCAATGGCTGGGCTTCGGCAGAAGATCGGGCCGCACCGGCTGGTCGGGGGTGGTGGGGGGTTTACATCAGGCCGGCGCCGGCGTCACGGTGATCTGGTTGCGCAGAGCAACCATCTTGACCATCAAAATGATCAGCAGAACCAGAGCCGCGATTCCGGTTAAATAGCCGAGGATGGGGATGATGGACAAGCAGATACAAATGCAATAGGCCAGCGCCAGCGCGCGGCCACAATCACCCATGTGGGGTTTTCCCACGCTGGCGAAATACGCTTGGTAGCTGTTGGCCAGTTTCAGGAAGACAAAGAAATTCCATACCGCGCTGAAGAGTGGGATCAACAACAGCCACACCAATCCCGGCGACAGCTGGCGGAAATCCTCAGGAATGCGACTATAACATGTCTGCAGGAGATAGCAGATGAAAATCTGCACTGCCAGCAGAACCAAGCTCACGCCGAATATGGCGATCCATACCGCCGCCATATTGTTGGTAAACATCATCGCATGCACGCTCACGACTCCTTTGCCAAAAACCTTCCCGATGCGCCCCAGGCGCAGATAAGAGTCAATGAATTATCCTCGTCAGGCGGTTCACTGTCAACGAAATTTTATTAACTTTCCAGCTGCGGAATGCACGACAGATTTGGAATCGTTCATGCACCCAGATAAACTTGGCTGCGGCGAGATGCGGGTGCTTTGTCACCACTTTGTCACCACTTAGTTTTCGGGTACCCCGGCCGCCGCCATTCACCGGGTCGGCGTGGGCGAGTCGCTGCGGACGAGTCGCCGCGGGCGACCTGAAGCCCGGTGCTTCGGGTTCGGTGGCGGGCCCGGGTTTCTTTAGCCAACCAGAAATTTATCGCTTGACAAAGTACTACCATGTGGCGCGCAGCACGAAGCCCAGCAACAGAAAAAGCGTAACCGTTAACAGCATCAGGCGGTTCGCCAGGATGATATGGCGGTGCGTCAGCGGCTGCCGGGCGTCGCCTAAACGGGCGGTATCCATAGGCTGGCCGTCGTAATAGTTTCGGCCGCCGAGCTGCACGGCCAAAGCCCCGGCGACGGCGGATTCGGGAAACCCCGCGTTGGGGCTGGCGTGGCGGCGGGCGTCGCGCCGCAGGATCCGCCAGGCGGCGCGGCCGTCCTGGCCCATCAGCCAGGCGGCCGGTGACACCAAGACCCCCGTCAGGCGTGCCGGCAGCCAATTCGCCGCGTCATCCAGCCGCGCTGCCGCCCAGCCGAATTTCAGATACCGCGAAGTTTTGTGGCCAAACATGGAATCCAGCGTATTGACCGCCCGGTAGGCGATAGCGCCGACCGCCCCGGCCAAGAAACCAAAAAACAATGCCCCGGTCACGCCATCCACCATTCCCTCCGCCACGCTTTCCACCGTGGCGCGGATGATCTCCGCTTCGGTCAGCCGCTCGGTGTCGCGCCCTACCATCAGCGCCAGACACCGGCGGGCCAGCGGCAGATCGTGGCGGGCCAAAGCCTGTTGCACCCGCCGGGCATGCCGGACCAGATCGCGAGCAGCGATGCTGCTATAAATGAGATAGATCGCCACGACATCCGCCAGCCAGGGACCGAATGCGTTCGCTAACCTCAAGCTCCCCCAGCTCAGCAGCGCCGCGCCGCCAACGACCAGAAGTACCGCGGCCATACCCGCCAGCCGCGTCGGCCGAATCCAGCGCCGGGTAGCCCTCTCCGCGATCTCGGCCAGTCGCCCCAGGCCGCGCACCGGATGCGGCAGCCAGCGCGGATCACCGATAATCAAGTCCAGGCCGAAAGCCGCCAGGAGTTGATATTCTATTCGCAGCATGGCTCAACGGTACTCGCATGAACACCACAGGACAACCTTGCCGGTGCGTGGCAAAACCGGTGGCAGGGGTGACTTCTATGGCCGGCGGGACAGGCATCTTGCTGGTCCGCAATCGGCAGCGATCCCGGCAGGTCGAAAGGGGTGTGGCCATCAATTGCGGCAGGAGCGGGTACGATACTCCATGCCGTAGGTTGCGGTACTGCCCGCGTCGTCGTGGCGGCGGGAGGACGGCACATGGGAGTATGTCCACCGAGGCGGAGCTTCGACCTACCACGAGGAGCCCCCATTTGCGGCCACACCCATCGGAAGAAGCCGGTCCCATCCGGGCGTGCCGGGACCACAAATATTGCCACACCCCTGGCCCGCGCGCCGAAGTCCGGACCCCGCACGGCTCCCGCCAAGAATGTACAATAATCAGTCGATCGATGAGGTGTAAACAGTGCGTGCAGATTCCAAATGTCGCCGCCGGCCAGCATCAGCCCCTTGCGCAAGCGTGGAGCGCGGAAAGTCCGGGGCGTGCGAACCGGACCGCCGCTCCGCGCTGTGGCGGGTGATCTGGTTTATTTTGATTCTGGTGTTGGGGTACTATGCGCTGCAGACGCACTTCCGGCGCCAGGCCGGGGCCAGCGCTTATCATTTTTTCAATACCCTCATTGCGGTTCGCGCCTTGATCAAGAAAAATTACGTCGAACCCGTCTCCGACCGAAAACTGTTGGCCGGCGCTATTCAGGGCATGCTCGGCCCCCTGGATCCTTATAGCGCCTATCTACCGCCGCAGCAATGGAATCACTTCAATCACCTGACGCACGGCCGACACAGCGGCATCGGGGTGCGGTTGGCGCGTCATCGGCGGGACGGCTTTCCACTGATTCTTACCGCGCTAGCCCACTCGCCGGCGCTGCGGGCCGGAGTCTTAGCGGGCGACGAAATTCAGGCCGTCGATGGCCGCTCCGTGCGCCGCTGGTCCCGGCGACTTCTGCGCCGGGCCTTGCGTGGACCACCCGGCACGGCGGTGGCCCTGACCGTACGGCCACCGATGGGTTCCGCGGTTACGCTGAACCTCCGGCGGGCCGTGCTAGAAACGCGCAGCGTCAAGGGATTCCGCCGGGCCGCAGGCGCCGCCGGCCACTGGGATTATCTGATTGATCCGGTCCACCGCATTGCATACGTGCGCATCAACCGTTTTATGGCGCGAACCCCCGAGGAACTGGATCGGGCGCTTCAGCCGCTATGGCGCGGCGGCGCGCCGCTTAAGGGTCTGATCCTGGATTTACGCTTTAATCCCGGCGGACTGCTGGGCAGCGCCGTGGCCGTGGCGCGGCGCTTTATCCGCTCCGGGGTGATTGTGACCACCCGCGGGCGCGCCGCCGCCACCCGCGTGGTCGAGCGGGCCAATGCCCGGCATCTCTATCCGCCTGTGGCGCTGGCGGTT
>JAKCCC010000109.1 GCA_021838985.1 Planctomycetota bacterium | reverse complement strand
GTGCGGAGGGTCTTCCGCGAGACCACGTCTTTGCCGCGCAGGCTGAACTCCACGTCGGTGTGAGGAACGATACCGGCCGCCTCGCGGATGGTTTGAGGAATGGTCGCCTGGCTTTTGCTCGTCACTCACATGGCGTTGGCTTCCTTCCCCGTCACATGGCATGATCGGACATGATCGGAGATCTTACTACTACTAAGTAGGACCGCGGTGCGGAATCAATGCCGTGGTTGACGGCGATTGTGGTGCGGACCTCCAGGTCTGCCGATCCGTCGCCCGACGGCTTGGGTGGGACCCGACTTGGTCGGGAGAGACCTGCACCACCGGGCCAACTCCCAATAATTCATTCTGCGTTCCTACTTGGTGTTACGATGCATCGCGGCGACTTTGCCAACTCGCGGCACCATCGGTCGCCGGTTCGAGATGGGACCAGAATGGGCGGGGGACATCGCGGCGAGCTACGCCCAGAGCGGGCCTCCGGCCCTCTGCTCCCCCCACAAAATCCAGCCTCACCCTCTTCGCCACCCTTTGTTTCGTTCGTTAGCTTCTGTTGGCAATTTTCTGGGATTGGCGGCGCTTCCGGCGGTCGACGCGGCCGCGCGGGGTGCGCAGAGCCTTGGTGGTGCTGAAATATCCGGGTTAGGGCCGCCCTGCGGGCAACTATTTGCGTCGTCGTTTCACGCTTCAGGACGCGTCGCTAATTTTGGTCGGGACATCACCAAGCCTCGGGTCGAACTTCCATCCGCAATAACAGCAGATTTACCGGACGCACGCGGGAAGAGATGCGGACGAGGGCGTCTGAGTGGTGTTTATGTTGGCCAATGGGGGCATCTTGAAAATACTGTTGACAGTATCACCACCACAGCGTATCGTCTTCCCAAATAAACAATTTATTGTAATTCATGCGGGCTAATAATGGCAGAAACCCATGATTCCGAGCCTGGTCGTGCGCTAGTCGAGGCCGGCACCGGCCCGGAATTTGTCATGCGGTGCCTATTCTGGTGGGTCGTGATCCTGGGCGGACTGGCGGTCGTCGGGTATTTGGCAGCCTTTATTAACTCGCAGTATCTTGGGCTCGGGTACCCCTACAACACGTTTCTGTTTATTCCTCAGGTGCGGTTTTCGGATTTCACGATTTACTACTGGCGGTTCACCCATTTCGGCACCAGCCAGTTCTGGGGCTCTGGTTCCGCAGGCCCAGTAACCGTGTCCACCTGGCCATTCACCTACCCCGCACCGGCCGCGTACATCTACCTCCTGTTTTTCCGCCTCGTGCCGCACAATCCGACGCTGGCCGCCAAGGCTTACGACGCCACAGTTGCGGCTGTTAGTGTTGTCGCCACGGCGCTGCTGGCGACCTCTGTTCGGCGGAGCCGCTTGGCCTGGCCGTCCACGGCGGTCCTGTTGTTGACGCTCGTCACCTCCTACCCTTTGATGCTGGTAATTGACCGGGCGAACACAGAAGGGGGCGCGTGGTTTTTTGCCATTCTCGGCGCGTGGGCGTTTGTACGTGGCCGGCCAAGAATTGCCGCGATCCTTTTTGGACTCGCCGCCTCAATCAAACTCGCCCCGCTGGCGCTAATATTCCTTTTTTTGCGCACGCGCAACTGGAAAGCAAGCGCGCTATTCGTGGGCACATTTCTCGTGACCAATATTCTGGCCATGTGGCTCATGGCCCCAGGCTTTTTCCAGGTGTCGCGCCACATCCTCAGGGGGCTTCTGTTCTTTGAACGGACGTACGTCCTTGGGTTTCGTGGAACGGAAATTGGCTTCGATCATTCGTTGTTTTCGATCTGTAAACAAGTAACGGCGTGGATTTGCTACGGCTTAGGCGGTTCGCTAAACGACGTGCTGGCAATGGCGTCAGTGTCGTACTACTTTTACTGCGCCGCGTGGCTGGCGGCAGGCATGGCTCTCATTTGGCGGTTTCGCAAGCTACCCGTCCTCAACTGCATCTTCGGTACCGTCGTTGTAGAATTAATTGCTCCGCCGGTGTCCGGCGATGGCACACTGCTTTATCTATACTTTCCGTGGGCAGTCTTTGTTCTGGTCTTTCTTCTGCAAGACGTTTATTCAGGACGGGTGAGCTTTCCACTGTCCAAAGTACTGGCGATCTTAGTCCCGTGCGCCATCGCCTTTACGCCGCAGGAGTGTTACCTGCTTTTACCGTTTGGCGTCGGTTTTGCCGGACAGGTCAAAGCACTGGCGTTGGCGTACTTGCTTTATTTCGTCATGAAAAATCCACTGCCGTGCAAGACCTTTGGGGAAATGCCCGCGGCTAACGGCGGTGCCATGCCCACAAGATCGGCATGCATGGTCCAAGCGAACATTGGACAGCAGGTAAGTGGTGCGTCGTGACCGAGTGCCAACGAACCATACTGATCACGGGCGCCTCCGGCACCCCGGGGCCGCAACATCGTCGCGATCCTTTCGCGCGACAGCCGAAATCGGCTAATACTGCCTTTGCGCAAAGAGCCGAAATATTTCCCCGATTTTGATCGCCCGGCCATTCGCGCAGTGACGGCGCATCTCCAGAACATAGGCCAACTTCGCCAATTGCTGGATGCATCGAAGCCGGCCGTAGTGATTCATTGCGCTGCCGCTGGCCTGAAGCCCTCGAAACCCACGTGGTTTGAAATGGCAGCATTCAACGTGGATTTGAGCCTGCGACTGTTCGAAGCGATCTGTGGACCGGACGACTGCCATTTCATTTTGGTCAGCAGCGGCTTGGCCTATAAGGAACAGGGGCGGCCTCTTAGGGAATCGGATCCTCTCGACACGCTTCATCCCTACGGGGCAAGCAAGGCTGGCGCGGATCTTCTGTTGCGGGCGGCTGCCGCGGAGTTCGGCCGCCGATTGACCGTCGTGCGCCCCTTTTCCTTCACGGGCCGGTATGACGCACCAGGTCGGCTTTTCCCCACACTCTTGCAATGCGCCCGCGACCGGCGCCCCATGGGCCTGACGGCGGGATGGCAGATTCGGGACTTTTGCAGCGTCGAGGACATCGCCGCGGGGATTGTCCAGGCCATGGACGCTCCGCCGCAGACCGATGCGGCTGTGTTTAATCTGGGCAGCGGAAGAAGCACGACCGTCCGAGAATTGGTTACCGAAGTGTGCGAGTCGCTGGGGCTCGAAGTGGAATTGCGGTTCGGCGAATGCGAGGCTTGCCCGTTCGAGCCGCGACACCTGGTGGCCGATATTCAGAAGGCCAGACGAGTCCTGGGGTGGGTGCCGCGGGTCAGTATCGCCTATAGCGTTTGGCGGTTGGCCCGCCAGGCATTTCCGGACTTGGCCGTTCGTGAACCGGAAAGTAGCTTGTGAGCTCGAGCGCGACAACCAGGCTAGACCTGTCGATCGTGCTGCCCGCTCTTAGAGAGGAGGCGGCACTGGAACAACTGCTCCCGGCGCTGGTTAACGAGGCCTCCGGGCTGGCGGTCCCCCACGAAATTATCGTTGTGGACAGCCAGGCTCTCCTCGACCGCACCGCCGAGGTATGCCGGCGCCACGCCGTGCGGCATGTACACCGCCGAGGTGGCCCGAGCTATGGAGACGCCGTCCGCACCGGCATCGGGGAAGCGCGGGGGCGCTTTGTGATTTTTATGGATGCGGACGGATCGCACGACCCGCGATTTCTGCCACGCCTTTGGTCCATGCGCGACCGCGCTGATGTTATCATCGGATCAAGATACGTGCCGGGGGGAGCGACGGAGAATCCAGCGATTTTGATTTTACTTAGCCTTGCCGTAAATGTTTTTTTCCGCTTGGTGCTCGGGCTCAGGTGCCGGGACGTGTCCAATAGTTTCCGTCTTTATCGGGCGGAACAACTCCGGCAACTGAAACTGCAGTGCACCAATTTTGAAATCATCGAGGAAATGCTTATCAAGCTTTGCAGCCGGCCAATCTACGCGAGGATATTAGAAATCCCCGTAGTTTTCGGACGCAGAAAGGCTGGGGTGAGCAAGCGGAATCTCTTTGGCTTTGCCTTGTCATATTTGTTCACGCTCCTAAAATTGGTGTGGTTCAAGTTGGCTATCCGCTTTGGTCGGGGATAGGGAAAAACGGTGTCTTGGCGACTATTGGTCACGGGCGGCTGTGGGTTTATCGGGGCGAATTTGGCTGCGGAAGGGCTGCGCCGCAGCCACAGCGTGGCTGTGCTCGACTCATTCCGTCGCCATGGTTCCGTCGAGAATTTGCGCTGGCTCCAATCCATGGACAGACTGGTTGTCCACCACGCGGACGTACGAGTTTACAATGACCTCCGCCGCGTTCTTGGCGAAACACGACCCGACGTCATTTTTCACACGGCCGGCCAGGTTGCCATGACTACCTCCATTTCCAACCCCCGACTGGATTTTCAGACCAACGCCCTCGGCACACACAACCTCCTGGAGGCTGTGCGCCAGCTTGCGCCAGATGCAGTGGTGGTCTATTCTTCCACCAACAAGGTATATGGCGACCTGGCGGGCGTACGCTTTGTCGAGCAGGCCACCCGTTATACCACCCCCGACTATCCCGCCGGTTTTGATGAGTCCCTGCCGCTGGATTTTCGTTCCCCGTACGGCTGTTCAAAAGGAGCGGCGGATCAGTATGTGCTTGATTATGCCCGGACCTTCAACCTACGAACGGTTGGCCTCCGCCACTCGTCCTGCTTTGGCGGGCGTCAACTCGCAACGTCCGACCAAGGTTGGGTTGGATGGTTCATACAACAGGCCGTGGGAATCAAGCGCGGGACCGTGAAGGGTCCGATTGCGATTGCCGGCAATGGCAAGCAGGTGCGCGACATACTATACGCGCCGGATTTGGTGGAGTGTTATTTTTCCGCAGTGGACGGGATGGATAAGATCTGCGGCCAGGCGTTCAACATCGGCGGAGGGATGGCCAACTCTTTGTCCATTCTGGAACTCCTTGCGTTTCTTGAGACTGAGCTCGATGTCAGGGTTGCCGTCGCCAAAACGCCGCCACGGCCGTCCGATCAGAAAGTATTTGTCGCGAACACCCGCAAAGCCGCCGAACTCATTCACTGGCGGCCAAGAACCAGTAAGGAGAGCGGTTTACGGCAGATGATAGGGTGGGTACAGTTGACGACTTTTTAACCGGTGGGTTTCAAGCCAAATTGGAAATTTTCGTTCGTCCCGTTGGCAGTATCACGCGAGCTCGAGTTTTGCCGGGTTACGTGGGGCTCCAAGAGGCATCCAACTCTCAAGTGATTGTCCAGCCGCCGTCAACCACGAGGGTCTGGCCGGTCATGTAGGATGACGCATCCGAGGCCAGAAACAGCAGGGCGCCAATCAGTTCTGCGGGGCGACCAATGCGCCCCAGGCATGTCCGTTGACGCAGCCGATCCAGGAAAGCCTCGTCGCCGCGCACCGCGTTGAAACCGGCCTCCTGGGTGTCTGAAAAGGGACCGGGCAGAATAGCGTTGGCGCGAATGCCGGCAGCGCCCCAAAAAGACGCCAGGTAGCGCGTCAACGCAACCATACCAGCTTTTGCGGCTGAATAGCCCGGTGGGTTCAAAAACGCCGTGCCTTCATACAATCGCGGACTGGGAGCAATTAAGGCATACATCGTCGCAATGTTAATGATGCTGCCCCGGTGATGCTGCTTCATTGCCGGGGCCAGCTTTTGAGCCAGCAGCGCCGGCCAATAGACGCCGCTGGCCAGGTGGCGAGTCCACTGATCTGCCGTGGCTTTTTCAAGGCTGCCCGCCGGCGTATTAAAGCCTGTGGCCGGACCAAGTTCATGCGCGTTGTTAATCAGAACCTCAATCAGACCCTCACGCTCCACGATTTTATCGAGAAGCCTGGAGAGGCGCTCCGAATCGTACATGTCGATCCGATGGCCGCAGACCCGCTTTTTACCAAAGTCCGAGGCCCAACGTCGGCTCTCCCTGTTGATCCGTTCCGAACGGCCTAGAGCAATCAGCCGGGCGCCGTTGGTCAGTAAAGCCGCGGCCATAGTCCGGCCAAGAAATCCGGAGGCGCCGGTAAGGAGAACAGTCTTTCCGGACAGCGAAAAAAGTGATTTGGCCTGAAAATTCACCAGCAACTCCTTCCGCCGTCAATAATCAGGTTGGCGCCATTCATGTAGGAAGAGGCGTCCGAGCATAAAAAGAGCAAGGCGCCTTGGTATTCGTTTAAATTCGCCATGCGGCCCATAGGAATCAGGCTGCTCAAGCGCGCCACAAACTCATCCGGCTGGCCGTTGTAGACGCCGCCGGGGGAAAGGGCGTTGGCGCGCACGCCGTGGTCAGCCCAATAGGTGGCCAGGTAGCGGGTCAGGCCCAGGAGTCCCGCCTTGACCACGGAATAACTCACCGGTTTGACGGGCTGGCGGTCCTCCGGGACGCCTTCGCGGCGATAGAGCCGCTGATCCGGGGCGATCACCGCCAGATCGGAGGCAATATTCACAATCACCCCGCGCCCCTGCCGGGCCATCTGGGCGCCCAATTCGCGGCTACATAGCAACGCCCCCGTCAGGCCGACCGCAATATCGGCCTGCCAGACCCCCAAGGGAAATGCTTCCAGGCGGCTGAAAGGCGTATCTCCGGCAGATTCAACCTTGGGGTTATTTGCGGCGTTATTGACCAGAATGTCCACGCGGCCAAATTGCGCGAGTACCTTTTCCGTCATGGCGCGAACCTGGTCGGGCTGGGTGATATCAACCGGGATGCCGGCGGCTTTGACGCCGAGGGCTGCGGCAAGCCGGCTAGCTTTAGCTTCTGGATTGGCC
>JAKCCC010000108.1 GCA_021838985.1 Planctomycetota bacterium | reverse complement strand
GCGGACTTGCCGGGGGTGGAATCTCCGCCAAGCCCGGTTCCCGCCGGCGCTTGCCAAGCGCCTTCACCAGGCCCCAGTCGCGATTTTCAGGGAGTACGCCCGTGGATAACGCCATGAAAAACATCCACGTCTGGATCTGTCGGGGCTGCGACATCGGCACGTCGTTGGACATTGCCGCCCTGGAAAAAGTGGCCAATGCCGCTGGCAATCGGGACTGCCAGGTGGCCTGCCATAGCCACGACTGTCTGTGCGGGGAAGCGGGGGCTGGGCAGTTGGCCCAAGCGGTGCGCGATGGCGCCAAAGCGCTGGTGGTGGCGGGATGCTCGCCGCGGTTTAACGCCGATCAATTCACTTTCGATGGGTGCTTTACCGAGCGGGTGAATCTGCGCGAATTGGTGGTCTGGAGTCATCCCGCCAATAACGAAGACACCCAGATGCTCGCGGAAGACTATCTGCGGATGGGCATCGCCCGCGCGGGCAAAGCGATGATTCCGGAACCCTTCCGGACGGAAATTGACAAGACCATTTTGGTCGTGGGCGGTGGGCCAACGGGCATGACGGCGGCGGCGGAAGCGGCGAAGGCGGGGTATCAGGTGGTCCTGGTGGAAAGGGAGCCGCAACTTGGCGGCTGGCTGAAACGTTTCACCCGGCTGTTTCCCAAGCAGGCGCCGTATCGCGAGCTAGAGCCGGCGGATCTGCAGGGATCCATCCGGCGGATTCAGGCGGATAAGCGCATCACCGTCTGCTGCGGCACGACGCTGGAGAAGGTCACGGGGGCGCCTGGTCAATTCGATGTGACGCTTAGCGGCCCTGGCGCCAGCCGGCGGATTCGGGTGGGAGCGATCATCCAGGCCACCGGCTGGAAGCCCTACGACGCCACGCGGCTCGGTCACCTTGGTTACGGCCAAAGCCCCAACGTGATCACCAACGTGCAGATGGAGGAACTGGCGGCCTCCGGCAAAATCCTCCGTCCCTCCGACGGTCAGCCAGCCCGACGGATTGCGTTCATCCAGTGCGCCGGGTCACGGGACAAGAATCATCTGCCGTATTGCTCAGCCGTCTGTTGCCGGGTGTCGCTCAAACAGGCTCTGTGGGTCCGGGAATTGGATCCACAGGCCCAGGCGTACATTTTTTACAAGGACATCCGTGCCCCCGGGCAAGATGAAGATTTCTACCGCCGTGTGCAGGAAGACCCGGGCATTGCGCTGACCAAGGGTGAGGTGGTTTCGGTCGAAGCCTCCTCTGGCGGAAACCTGAAAATTAACGTCGATAACACGTTGCTTGGTCCGCACATTCAGGTCGAAGCGGAGCTGGTGGTGCTGGCCACCGGCATGACGCCCGTGGCCGCGGATGGCGAAGCCATCCGCCGCCTCCGTGACGCGCAGGCGGTTATCGCCAAAGGCGAGGCGGGGGCGCAGTTGGACGCCGCCCAAGTGGCGGTGCGGGAATTGGCCGCGCACGAGGGTACCGCTATTCTCAATTTGGACTACCGCCAGGGACCGGATTTGCCGGCGCTGAAATACAGCTTCCCGGATTCGCACTTTATCTGCTTCCCGTACGAGAGCCGGCGGACCGGCATCTACGCCGCCGGGTGCATGCGCGCTCCGCAATGCACCGCGGCGAGCCGGCGTGACGCCACCGGGGCGGCGTTAAAGGCCATTCAGACAGTCGAACTGGCCAGCCGCGGAATGGCCGTGCATCCGCGCTGGGAAGATCAGAGCTATCCCGACTTTTTCATGCAGCGGTGCACCCAGTGCAAGCGGTGCACCGAGGAGTGCCCGTTCGGCGCGTTGGACGAAGATCCGAAGGGCACCCCGCTGCCGAATCCCACCCGGTGCCGGCGGTGCGGCATCTGCCTGGGGGCCTGTCCGGAGCGGATCATCTCCTTTAAGGATTATTCCATCGACATTGTCTCGACCATGATCAAGTCCGTGCCAATACCCGACCCGTTTGAGGAAAAGCCGCGGCTGCTGGGGCTGGTCTGCGAAAATGACGCCTATCCCGCCCTGGATACCGCCGGTCTGCAACGCATTCCGCATAGCGCCTTTATCCGCTTTATTCCCGTCCGGTGCCTTGGTTCGGTGAATGTGGTATGGATTGCCGACGCCTTGGCGCGGGGGTTTGACGGCGTGCTGCTGGTTGGCTGCAAGTCGGGCGAGAACTACCAATGCCATTTTATCCGGGGCAGCGAATTGATGAAGACACGCGGCCAGAACATCCGCGAGAAGCTGAAACAATTGGCCTTGGAGCAGGAGCGGGTGCGGGTGGAGGAATTGGCGATTTCAGAATTTCACCGCCTGCCCCAAATAGTCAATGAATTCGTGGAGCAGATTCAGGAAATCGGCCTGAATCCGTTCAAGGAGTAATGGGCGTGGCCAGCATCAAGCCATCCCTGGATTTCAAGCAAGACCTGGTTGAATTCGGAGCCAATACGTTCAACCAGTGCTTTCAGTGCGCCACGTGCTCGACGGTTTGCCCGCTGTCGCCGGAAAAGGATCCATTTCCCCGCAAGGAAATGCTCTGGCTGCAGTGGGGGTTGAAAGACCGGTTGATCCGGGATCCCGATATATGGTTGTGTCATTATTGCGGCCAATGTTCCCAGCACTGTCCGCGCGGCGCCAACCCCGGGGAAACGATGATGGCCCTGCGCCGGTGCGCGATCACGCGCTACGATTGGACCGGGATTTCCCGGCGCCTGTATCGTTCCGTCTGGTGGGAAGTGGGGGCGGTGGCGGCGGTGGGTTTGCTGGTGGTGGCCTTGTTCGCACTTTCCGGGGCGTTTACCCCGGCGCGAATGGTCACAACCCGCGTGGCGATGGGAACTTTTATCCCGGTGCACTGGGTGCATATCTCCGACTGGGTTTTGGCCAGCCTGCTGACCTTTTTCCTTCTGACCAATTCCCTGCATATGGCCCGGCTGATGTTGGATGGATCCAAACCACCCTGGTCGGTGTACGTCCGCCAGTTGAAGGTGCTGCTGGCGCAGGCGCTCGTGCAGGCGAAATGGCGGAATTGTGAAAAGCCCAACCGCTGGCGGAAACACTTTATTCTGGTCACGGGCTACGTCACCATGTTCGTACTGGTCATGTTTTTCCTACCGTGGCTGCAGGTCAATGGCCCGCGTTTCACGGCGCTGAGTTGGCTGGGATATTACGCGGCCTTCGCCATCCTGTATTATTCCGGCGACGCGATGATCAGCCGTTGGCGCAAACGCGAGGAGATGCACCGCTTTTCCCACGCCTCCGACTGGATGTTTTTGATCCTGCTATTTTTGACCGCCCTGACCGGCATTTTGGTCAACGCGTTTCGCCTGCTGGATCTGGCGCTGCCCGCGTACCTGACTTATGTCATTCATTTGGCCATCGCGGTGCCCATGCTGGTTGTGGAGGTTCCCTTTATGAAATGGGCCCACCTGGCCTATCGGCCGCTGGCCATTTATCTGAAGGCCGTTAAAGAACAGGCGCGGGAGCTGGAACAGTCGGGGCTGTTGACGGCCCTCCCGATGGCTACCGGGATCGGCGCGAGGCTCGGCGCCCCGGCTGTATATAGCCCCCGGTCCGCACAGAGGCGGAGCAGTTCAGTCGCCCCGGCGACCCTCGGCGGACTGGCCGGGGGTGGGGTCCCCGCTGACGCCCCAGCTCGGCGTTTTCAAGACGAATCATGCACCAACGAACGATAAGGAGAACCTGTATGAGTCCGATTAAACCCCATGGATCCGCGACGCTCCATCCCCTGTATGTCGCCGATGCCGCCCAACGGGCGGCCCTGCTGGATGCCGCCAGAAGCCTGCCGAAACTGGTGGTATGCTCGCAGGCGGCCGCCAACGCGGTGATGCTGGGCAGCGGCTATTTCAATCCGTTGACGGGTTACATGAATTTAGCCGATTCCCTGGCCGTGGCTGAAAATATGCGGACCCCCGGCGGCCTGTTCTGGCCGGTCCCCATCATCAACGCGGTCAAGGATGCCTCGGCCATCCGCAGCGCCAAGCGTATCGCCCTGCTTGATCCCAATGTCGAGGGCAACCCCGTCCTGGCCATTCAGGACGTTACCGCCATCGACCAAGCCAGCGAGGCGCAGATGAAACGGATAAGCGAAAAAGTGTTCCGCACCACCGATCCGGCCCACCCGGGCGTAAAAAACTTTTTAGCCGCCGGAGCTTGCTTTATCGCCGGACCGATCCAGGTGCTGAATTACTCGTATTTCGCGGCGCAATTTCCTGAAACCTTCCGCACCGCCGGCCAGATTCGAGAGATGATCCGGCGGAATGGCTGGAACAAGGTGGTCGCTTTTCAGACGCGTAACCCGATGCACCGGGCCCACGAAGCGCTGGTCAAAATCGCCATGGAGCGCGTGGGGGCCGATGGGGCGGTCATCCACATGCTGCTGGGCAAACTGAAGCCCGGCGACATTCCCGCCGAGGTCCGCGACGCCTGCATCCGCAAAATGGTCGAACTTTATTTCCAGCCCCATACGGTGGAGATCACCGGTTATGGTTTTGACATGCTTTACGCCGGCCCGCGCGAAGCGGTGCTGCACGCCGTCTTCCGCCAGAACATGGGCGCCACGCACTTGATCGTCGGGCGGGATCACGCGGGAGTGGGCAGTTATTACGGACCGTTTGACGCTCAAAAGATTTTTCACGAGGAAGTGCCCGCCGGGGCCTTGCAAATTCAGATTTTCGAGGCCGACAACACCGCGTATTCGAAAGTGGTGGGCGACGTAATCATGATGCGGGAGGCCCCCGCGGGGCATAAGAAAGAGGATTTTGTCATGCTTTCGGGCACCAAGGTGCGGGAGATGCTTGCCGCCGGGCAGGATCTGCCGCCCGAATTCGCCCGGCCCGAAGTGGCCAAAATCCTGATGGATTATTACCAGCGGGAAAAGGAAGCGGCCACCGTAACCGCCGCTTGAGTTTCGCCTCGCCGGAGGCCGTCGTTCGGTCGACAGGTTAATGGAGTTACCCGATGCCCTGGCCCTGTTTCTTCTGCCTTCTGAAGATCGCCGTGGTTTCCCTGCTCGGCGGTGTGATCGGCGCCATCAGCGGGTTGGGTGGCGGCATCGTGATTGTACCGATGCTGACGCTGTTCATGCATTTGCCCATTGAGCAGGCCATTGGCGCCAGCGTGGTGTCGGTGATCGCGGTATCCAGCGGGGCCGGCTCGGTGTACGTGCGGGATCATATTACCAATGTCCGCATCGCCATGTTCCTGAACTTCTTTACGGTGGCGGGGGCGATCCTCGGCGCGGCCGTACTGGCCAGGTTTCTCAATGGCGACGTGCTGAAAATTCTGTTCGGCGCCACGCTGCTGATATCGTTGATCCCCCTGCTCGCCAAAATCGGTGAGGAGCTGCCGCGGGAAGCGCAAGGAGACCGGCTGGCGCGCTGGCTCAAGATGAGCGGATCCTACTTTGATCGAAGGATGCGGCGGGAAGTGTGCTACCGGGGCCGGCAGGTTCCCGCGGCCAGCGGCGTGATGTCCGTCGCCGGCGTGCTGGCGGGGGTTTTGGGTATCGGGGCGGGCGTCCTGAACGTGCTGTCGATGGAGCGGGCGATGCATCTGCCGGTGAAAGTCGCCACCGCCACCAGCAATTTTCTGATTGGCGTAACCGCTGCCGCCGCCGCGGGGGTGTATTTGCACCGCGGCCTGGTGCTGCCGTTTGTGGTGGTGCCGGTCGCGGCCTCCGTGCTCCTGGGGGCATTACTGGGCACGAAGATGATGGAGCGCATGTCCAATGTTCTGGTGCGAAAAATATTCGCGGTGGTGTTGGCGATTACCGGCGTCCAGATGCTGGTAGGCGGATTGCACGTGCACATTTAAGTAGGAACGCAGAATGAATGCGCTAGTAGTAGGCACGCTCCGCGTGCCGTTAAACCAAACGAAAAAGCCACGGCACGGGGACCGTGCTTGCTACTGGGACCATCCGGAAGCCTCGTTTCAATCGCCGCATTCATTCGGCGTTCCTACTTAGGAGGCTCCAGCGCGGGCTTGGGAGATGCGGTCGTGAATACCAAGCAGGTTGATCCAAACTGCCGTGAGCCTGGGATGGGAACTGGTCCGCCGGCCCCGGCACGGCCGGAAAAGAAGGCGGCGGCCGGTTGCGACCCGACGGCGCGGACTGGCTTCCTTTTGCAGGACGTATCCGCGTGGGTGCTGCGCCTTGGTGTGGCGGCCAGCGTGGTGGTCATGTTGGTGGGCTTGGGGCTCAGTTTCAGCCACCAGCCGCCGACGCTCCAACACATGCTGGAAAAATCCAGCTATAACCCCGCTGTGGTTTGGCATGGCATTTGGCAGGGTCATGGCGAGGACATTATTGACGCGGGAATCTTCATCCTCGTGCTGACGCCGGTCATTCGGGTGGCCACCTGCGCCGTGCTGTTTGTCGTGGGGGAGCGTGACTGGTTTTATGGGCTGGTCGCCTTGGTGGTCTTGCTGTTGCTGGTGTTGGCCCTGGTGGTGTTGTCGTGAAAACAGACTGGCTAGCCGCTCCGCCCGCGGGGCACGTTCTAACGGGCTCACCCCAGCGGACAGGCGGCACGGTCCTGATATTCGCAAAGATGATGTATGTATCTAAAGGGTTAATAGGTTTGTTCCTGACGTTGGATCAGGCCAGCGTACCTAAAAGATATCGCGCCGTTTCCCGATGGGACAAGGGTCTCCGATTCTCTATGATGTTCGATAAGGAGTAAAAGATGGAATTGGATACGATCAAACTATGCTGCGCCAAGTGTGGCTTTACGATT
>JAKCCC010000107.1 GCA_021838985.1 Planctomycetota bacterium | reverse complement strand
ATACCACCTTCCCCGTTATGGCGTCACTGGCGCGCAGTGTTACGACCAGATTCCTTTCCGCGGTGCGGGCGTAATTCGCCAGATGCAGCCGACACAGGGGCGCTCGCCCCCAGCCGGTAAAGTGTGGCCTATCCACCACATTTCGCGGGTTCGTCATTGGAGTGCACGTGAGGAACTGGCGAGCTGGTCCCCGCGAAATCACTTGAATTCCGCTCAAGAGCAGGTAGCCGGCATGTCCGGGCCAGTCCACGGCGAATCCATGCAGCTGCAGGGGCAGGTGTTGTACGTTGTCGCCGGCCCCTGATTTCCAAGCCGCGGCCAGTCCCGCAACCGGGAAGCGGTAGCTACCCCATCCCGGGCGGCGCATGGTACGGCGAGAAATAAACAGCTGGCCCGTAGCATCCCTCACCCAGAGCGCCACATCGGTCCCCACGGCCGACGGCGGCGTATAGATCCGGGCTTTCACCGCGAGCGGCTGGCCGAGGAGAAGCCGCGGCCACCAGAAGTTCACGAAATTGTTGGCCGGATTTTTCACGGCGGTGAAATCCCAGTTCAGCCGGATGATGCGTTCGCCGTCGTGCAACTGACCCGCCAGGCGCTCCACCGAGCCCTGCACTTCGGGCCGGCTGTTCCATACGCGGGGCAGGGTCGACTTAAAGCTCGTAAAGGGGTAAGTCAACGGCTGCCCCAGCGCCACTATGCTCGCGGCATTCTTCATCGCGGCCTTGGAACAGCCAGCCGAGGCTATAGCCCACATCATTAGGGTTAAAGTGACAGCCTGAATCATCCGTCCGTGTTGCATCGGGCAATACTCCTTGTTTGCCACAAAGGGTTCGTTCATCCCACATCGATAAATACAGGGCTGGCATAGAGGATGCCGCCGTTACGCAGCAGGGCGCGCACATAGAAATAGGCCGATTTTTCCGCCTTGCCCAATTCAACGCTGGCCTCAAAGTCCGGAAGGTCGCTGCTTTCCTCCCAAATCACCTTTCTGTCGGAGACCACTTCGATAATTTGGAACGGCACCTCGGCGTTAATGCGAATACGTGCCGTTAACGCCGTGCCTAGCTCCACGCACAGTTCCTCGCCCATCAGCGCCCCATTGACGGTGAACCATACCACGGCACGGCTGTCCCAGGCCGCCCAGGTGTGGCGTGCCCTGAGTGCCTGAAAAAGGCTCGTGCGATCCAAGGCTTCTGTCCAGACCCCGGTCAGGATTTGACTGGCCGGCGGGACCATCCCCAAAGCTTCTTCCGGGTCAAAGCGGCCCGGCCAGCCGCAGTGGTTGTCGGTGCCGCCGGTGAACCCCAGGCGATATCCTTTTGCCAGAGCATCCTGCACGGAGGACCCATGGTGCTGGTGCCAACCGCGCCAAGCATCGGAATACTCGTCGCGCTCCTGGTTGCCCCGGGATTGGCAGATCTCCACCAAACGGTGTCCCTTCGTGGGCTCGGTCCATGGATAGGGATGCCAGAAGGGCGCATCATCCTCCAGACGGCGGCTTTCGGAAACCGCATTGGTGTGATGCGGCACGGCTAAAAAATCGCGCTGACGGTTCAGCTTATCGATCTGGTCGACCGGCCGCCCTGCGGTAATGCCGGCGCCGCCACCGCAGACCAGGGGGTGATTCGGATCAATGAAATAATAGTTTTCGTGTCCTTGATCGGAACCGAATTCCCATCCGAAAAAAGTAACGAAACGCCCCGGATTATTGGCTTGCTCTAGTGCCACAACGGTCCGCCGCCAAGCGTCCCCGGAGGGATTGTGGTCCGCGGGGGCGGCGAACTCCAGCATCAATTCATCGCGCGCAGAGCGTAACGCTTCCGCTATGGAACGCTGGCCGTCGCCGGACAGTTCCGTATGCCAATGAATCTCCCCGAAAGCGGCGCGCAGACCGTCCACTGGTGCCGGGAGCGCCACGTTGGACGTAATAGAACACCATGATTCCCGCCAAGTTCCGTTACCGATATTCTCATCCCCCGCCAAGGCTTGCATGGGAACGCGAACTTCGGCCCGGGCTACGCAGTCCGACCGCGGCAGAGCCAAGGCCGTCGTTCCCTGAACTTCGACGGCGCGAATCTGGTCCATCCAATATACCTGGGCCGGTACGAGCCGCGCGAATCGCGCGGGATTGCCGAAACGATCCTGAGGCACAATGACAGCTTCCACACGCCCCTCGGCGGCGACCGGCCGCAGGTAAATCGACAGACGCTCCACCGGCCCGGCCACCGCACGAAGCAGGCATGTAGAGCCATCCTCACGAATGGCCGGCAACAGCGGCGCATTGGCCTTGCCCGCATCACCTGGGCCGGTCGTCCAGACCGACAACTGCTCATCCACACCGGCCCAAATCGGTGGGATGCAGGTAAGCTCGATGGGATAGTCTCGTCCACAGCGGGCGCCGTAGGGCAGCTTGGCGCGCAAGATCACGTGGTCGGTGTTGCGCCACATCTCCGAGACGGTCGGCTTGATTTTCCATCGAAAGGTAATGTCGCCGCCGGTCATACACGAGGCGACGTGGCGCCAAGAAATGAACGCGCGCAAGGGCCCGCCACGCAGTTCCAGCTGTGTACCCGCGGGGAAATCCTGCTCGGGTCGCCAATGGAGTGTAAAGGCTACCTCCTGGCATAACGTGCAACGTGCGTCTGGATTGCTATGAACAGTTAATGACATATGTGCTCATCGTAGTACAACAGGTCGTCTTTCCGCCGACGACGTTAATTTTGGGTTTCGTCCGGCGCGGAATAAACCTCCACCAACGACACACTGGAAGGCGGCATGGCAAAACCAATATCGACCTTGCCATGGGTGATCCTGAAGCTGCCATGGTCTACTTGCTGCAGCGCGGCGCGGCGTTGCTTGAGCCGCTTGTGCTTCCATAGATAATAAGCGTTGCTCACCGTTCGGCTGACCAACCAGCGCTTAAATCGTACCCAGTGAGCGCCGAAAAACGCGCGGGCGTCGCGAATCCGCAGCACCACGGCCTGGCGGGTGGCGTAATCCACCGGCACCCCCCCCTCGGGAATACGGCACCCGTAGTTCCAAAGCAGCACGGTGAGCCGTTTAGTCCGCGGATCAGCCGAACCGAGGCAATGGACCATCCGCCCACGTGAGGCCTGGATTCTCGTCCCGACCAGCCGGTGAATCATTTCAAAGACGTTGTACAACGCCTTGGGATAGGGCCGACCAAAGACCAGCGGATCGGTAAACAGGCTCGGCCAGCCCCAGACATCATTCCACTTGCCGTCGGCGGTTTTTTCCGCAGGATCGGTGGTGGCCAACAGCAGGGCAGGTTGCTTGATTCCACATTGCAGTAGAGTGTCGAGGAATGCCATCCCATACGCGGCACCGAGGTTGGTACCGTTGTAGATACCGTTGGGCTGATTCGTAGTGTGGTAGCTGGCTCCCCATTCGGTACACGTGATGGGCACGGAGGGATCGTAACGGTCGCGTGCGGTTTGTGTCGCGCGCAACATCTGGATGAAGGGTGGATAATTGGCGTGATATTGGCCATCCAAGGATGCCTCGTTGCCGTAAAAATGAAATCCTAGGAATGCCAGCGGTAGCTCTCGCGCGCCGCAGTCCTGCAAGAAGCGCTCCGTCCAGTTGAAGGCTCCGAACCTGAAGGTGAAAGCCCACACGAACCCCGTTCCCAGGGCGACGTGGCGGCCCGGATGCTTTTTTTCGAAGCTCTGGGCGGCCCGTGCAACCTCTTCGTACAACTTAAAATAACCCTCGTAGGCTGCCCGGGAGCCGGCGGCCGGTCGGGACCAGTTCGGGTAAAGAAAGCCAGACCCGCTCTCGGGTTCGTTGCCGACTGTAAACTGGGCGTGCGGAAATTTCCGCTCGATCACGACGTATTTGAAAAAGGCCCGGCAATATTCACGATAAAGCCGCCAGTTAGTCGGCCCGTACATCCACTGACTTCCGCTTTTTATGACTTCCGCGCGTCGCCCGGGAGACGCGCCGCTTGATGGCAGCCAAAGCTGCTTGGGCGCTATCAGGCCCAGGACGATGTTCGGGCTGGCACCGACGGCGCGACACGTGGCCAAGCCGGCCGCCAGGCGCCGTGCCTGGCCGCTCCGGAATGCGGCCAGGCGAAGGCGGCATTGTCCTTGCCCGGTGAAGTGCGCCGCCATGACTGGGTCGCTATTGGACAGGCGCATGGATTTGATGCCGATTTTCTTTAGGCCGGCATTGGTTAAGGCATCCGGCTGGAAGTCCCAATTCACTCCGGCAGCCAGCACCTTGAGGCGCTGGATGCCGCTGTGCCCGGGCAGGCCTACCTCGGTCGTGGGGGTTACCAAAATCACGTCAACCGCACGACACGCCGGTGCGACCATCGAGGCAACGGACGCACCAACCACGGTCAATGCAACCGCCCTTGGCTTGAATGATCGTCGTAACACAATATCCCCATCCACCTCTCGGCCCGCCCAATGGTGCGCCGGTGACCCTTGTTACCAGGCCTTGCCCTGGGAGGCGAGATTTGGATTTACAGCGCGCACCGGCGTCATTGCCGTATCGAATGGAGGAGCCAACGTCTGTATTTCCGGGCCATCGTTGATACTGTCCCAACCGTTACCCGGCAGGCCTGCGGTGGCACCAACTTGGTCGGTGTCTGTCGTGCCATTGACGACGGTGACATTGGTGGTAAGCCCGCCGTAGTTGTGATACGTGAAAATATTATCACCATTTTGGCCGGCATAGGGCGAGATTTCCCAAGCTACGTGATCATCGCCGAAGCCCACGTTCTGGCCGTCGCCGGCGTGGTTGCCGGAGTTGTAGATATACGGCCCATAGGTATTGGCGGTCGGCAGCGTGGTGGTGATGCGTTGGAAAACCCCGGTACCGTCACCGGGGGTATCATCGGGAGCCATGTCGCTGACCAAGGGCACATCCGAAGTGGCGCCAGTGGTTGTCCACCATTGGCCGGGCTGGAAAGTCACGTCGGTGGCGCCCGCTCCGGCCTTAAATGGAAACGGGTACGCGATCGAATAGCTCACACCGGCACCAACCGCGTTGGTGGGCCAGGGAAACAAAGACGCAACGTCCGCGGTCATGAAACCGAAATTGGACACATAGGTCCAGGGCTTGCCGTTGGCGGGGGAATCCACTTGTTCCAGCGACGGACCTAGCGCGATGGGATCGGACGGACAGATGAAACTGGCCGGCGTCGTGTAACCCTGAAGCACCATAAGCCACATGTTCGCCAAGGGGCAACTTTCCTGATTTGGGGTGGTGTACCACGACTGCACCGCCTCGGCGGCATTGGCACCCCAAGGCTCGCCGGTGCCCCAGTAGTCACCTTGTACCGGTTTGTTGATGTACGCCCATCCATAGCCTGGCGACGGGATCAGCCCCTGTGTGGGGAAAACCCCCTGGTTGCTCTGACTGTAAGTGACCATGGACTGGATGATCCCACGGATGTTGGCCATGCAGACCGCGCGGTTGGCCAGCTCGCGGGCTTTGGCTAATGCTGGTAGTAATATAGATATAAGAATGGCTATTATCGATATCACCACCAGCAGCTCGATCAGGGTGAACGCCAACGCGCTCTTGCAACGGCGCCGCCACGATCGGAATCCGGTGCGGCTGAGCAGGGATTCCAGGTCGCCATAGGCGCCCAAGCTTCGGGCCAAGCCGAGCACCATGGAATTCAGCAGCAGGGCCACGCAACCAAGCAGCCAGGTGATGGGGGACAACGCGGTTTCAACTACGCTTTGGATGGTTCGATACGCTCTCATCGTAATCTCCTTTAAAAGAGAGCCAGTATTACCAGTTTCCAGGGTTAAGTTCGTCGCCCTGGCGACTCCACGATCTGTTTCCAGTGGCCTAAACATAACGGACTCCATCGAGGACTCCTCTAGAGGACGCCCTGCAGATCCCTCGGACAGGCCGGGCGGTCCGTGAAAACGCACCAAGCTGCCCAGACGCAGGGCACCTATGCCTCTAATGTTAAAGCATCGCCGTCTAAAGTCAATACTTTATTTTGACAACTTCACTCGATTGTATGACAATATCGAGCATGCAACCGCTTCCGCTGAACGCCCCCCGCCCCCACTCCCGACGTCGGGTCCTGCTCCTCTTGGATTGGTATAACGCCGGCAACCACCGTGGGATCGCCCGCTACTCCCGCGAGGCCGGATGGGTGCTGGACAGCATGGCGATCCACGGAGTGCACATGCGACCCATATGGCCGCCCGATGGCGTGATCTGGTGCCCGCGGCTAAGCAGGTGGATGGACGCCCTGGTGCAAAAACTCCGAGCCCCCACGGTCACCATCGGGCTGAACCCGCGGGACCGCTTTGTTTGTGTCGCCACTGGCGAAAAGTCCATCGCTGCTGCCGCCGCCACCCATTTCGCCGAGCGCGGCTTCAAGCACGTCGCCTTCTACTACAAGGGCCTGTTTGGAACGCTCGAGCGACAACGGGCGCACGCCTTGGAGCAGGCTGTGGTGTTATCAGGCCGCCAATTCCATCTCATCGACGCCAGCCAATGGCGCAGCCGGCAACGACGAGGCGGGGTGTTCCCGTATCTGCGCCGGAAGTTGGCTGACTTGCCCAAGCCGGTGGCCGCCATGGGATTCGTCGACGATGTCGCCGTGGAAATCCTGTGCGCCTGCGAGGCCGAAGGGCTGCGCGTGCCGGAGCAGGTGGCCGTGCTGGGCGTGGGCAACGACGAACTGCAGTGCGAATTCGCTCCGGTGCCGTTATCCAGCGTGGACGAAAACCTCGAAGGCGAGGGCTACACCGCCGCCCGCCTGCTGGATGAATTGATGAATGGACGGCGC
>JAKCCC010000106.1 GCA_021838985.1 Planctomycetota bacterium | reverse complement strand
GTGTGCATGCGTTGCTGCTGGATTTACTGGGCAAGAAGCTGGGCGTGCCGGTGTTTGTGTTGTTGGGCGGCGCCTATCGCGACCAGGTAAAGGTAGACTACTGGATGGGGCGGATGACGTCCGAAGATTCGGCGCGGGTCTGCCGTGCGGCGAAGGAAAGCGGCTACCGCGGCGTCAAATGCAAGTGCGCTTTGGAGGATGACAACGTGGAGCGTGCCGAGGCGGTGCGCGAAGCCTGCGGGGCGGATTTTAAGATGACTTTCGACCCCAATGGGCGGTTCTATCGTCCGGGCGAAGCGATTCCCATGCTTCGCCGCCTGGCCGTGGTGGGCAACCTTGGTTGCGTGGAAGATCCTTTCCCGCGCGAGCATTTGGACTGGTTTTGTTTATTACGCCAGCAGGGGATTGTGCCGGTGGCCTTGCACACCAACTACAACCACACTTTTCTGGAAGCCGTGCGCCTGGGCGCCTGCGATTTCGTCAACTTATTCGACTTGCCTTGGAACGTCCGGGCCGCCGGCGGCGTGGCCTGGCTGGCGGGGCTGCCTTCGTGGCATGCTTCGGGAGTCGATCTGGGCATCCTTGAGGCGATGTACCTGCACGTTTGTGCGGCCACCAAGTCGATGACGCGGCCCTCCGATATTTTTGGCCGCGCCATTCGCCAACATAATCTGATCACGGACGCCCTGCCAGTGGCGGACGGCGCCGTCGCTGTACCGCAAGGGCCGGGCTTGGGCGTGGAGCTGGATCGGGCGGCGCTGGACCGTTATACCAAGCGCCGGTTCACGGTTAGTCTTTAGAGGAATCCATCTTTGGGGCGTGACAATTTTTCGGGGAGGGGCCGGGGAGGGCGCACCGCCCACCACCTTCCGGGGCCTGGGGTTGGAAAATGGGGCGAGGAGTTTTGACCGCATCGGCGATGGGGACATCGCCGGCTACGTGACACTGGTTTCGAGAAGGCGGGGTTGGGGATCGCCGGAGAATCCCGCTCCCCGAAAAATTGTCACACCCTATCCTTTGGGAGGAATCCGTTATGCTCCCCAGTATTCACCCCCTTTTGGAATACCGCGGTTCCCCTCGCGCCTGCGGAAAGGCTTATGGCGATCAGCAGGCGGAACGACTCCGCATCTTCCTGAAGAATATTCCCGATGGGGGGCTAAGTACACGCCGGCGCCGCTACGCGCGGCAGTGCTGGAAAATCCTCCGGCGGTGGCAGGAACCTGTCGTCGAGTTCTTACACGGGGTGGCCCAGGGCAGCGGCCTGTCTCTGGAGGAGTTGACCGCCCTGCAGCTCCAGGAAGAGTACGGCCACGACCACTGCCATTGCACGGCGCTGGGCGCCACCGGGCCGGCGACTCCGGACAGCGCCGCCCTGATCGCACAAAGCTGGGATGATCGGCCGCCGCTGTATCCATGGCCTCAACTGTTACGAATGTGCACGGACGCCACCCCCGCCACGCTTACCTACACGATGCCGGGCCTATGGGCCGCCGCGGGTATCAACGAACATGGCCTGGCCCTCTGCTGGACCACCTCGGGAATGCGCCCCAAGGTGCTGCCCCAGCCCGGCATACCCACGTACACTTTGATCGCCGGCATTCTGGGGTGTCGCGACTGTTCGGCGGCGCTGGCGCTGGTCCGGCGCACCCGCAACGCCGGTTGTTTCAATTTTTTTATCGCCGACACCGCCGGCGAAGTCTGGGTGCTCGAAGCGATGCCCGGCCGTGTCGAGGCAGTTCAGTGCCGGGACATTATCACCCGCGCCAACCATTACCAGTGCGCCGCTATCCGCCGCGCGGCGAAACAAAAACTCCCGCCGTCGAGCACCAAATGGAACTCCCAGTCGCGGGCGGCCAGGATCGCCGCGCTGGCGGAACGGTTCCGCAGCCACATCGATGGCCGGGCTGTGGAGACGATCTATCGGGATCATGCCCCGAAAGAGGGGCTGTGCATCTGCCAGCACGGAACCCCGCACCTGACGCTCGACTGTTTCTATATGCTTCCGGCGAAAAAAGAATTCCGGATTGCCAGAGGCTATGTCTGCCGGCATGATTTCGCCGTGTACCAGGTTTGAGGATAATGCCATGGATATTCTTTACCTTTCTCGAAGCACGGTGGAATCACTGGCCATGCCGATGGCCCGGGTGATTACGGCGGTGGAAGAGGCGTTTGTGGAAAAAGGGCACGGACGCGTGGAGATGCCGCCCAAGCCCGGCATCCATCCGCTGCCCGATGCCTTCATTCACGCCATGCCGGCGTACCTTCCGCGGATGGGCGCCGCAGGTGTCAAATGGGTCAGCGGTTTTCCCCAGAATATGCCGAAAAAGCTTCCCTATATCAGCGGCTTGCTGATTTTGAATGACCCCCAGACCGGCTTTCCCATCGCGGTGATGGATTGTACCTGGATCACGGCCAAACGAACCGGGGCGGCCACGGCGGTCGCGGCCAAGTATCTGGCGCGTTCCAATTCCACCTGCGTGGCCATCTTAGGTTGCGGCGTGCAGGGCCGCAGCAATCTGGAGGCAATAAAGGTGGTATTTCCACAACTCTCGCGGGTGCAGGCCTACGATCTGAACACGTCCGCGGCCCGGGAGTTTTGCGCCGAAGCCGGGAAGCTATGGAGATTGGAGGCGGTGCTCTGCGCTAATCCCCAGGAGGCGTGTCACCATGCCGATATGATTGTCACCGCCGGTCCGATCCTGAAGAATCCTTCCCCCGTTTTGGAAAAGGCGTGGCTCGGAAAGGGAGCTTTTATTTCTCCCGTGGATTTTGACTCTTATCTGAAGCCGGAAGTGTTTACCGCTGCGGCAAAGCTGTTCACCGATGACTTGGCCCAGCAGGAGTATTACAAGAAAATCGGCTACTTTCAGAGCGTGCGCCGCCCCGACGGCGATCTTGGCGAACTGGTGGCCGGGAAAAAGCCGGGGCGCCAGAACGAGAGCGAATTAACGATTGGTGTTAATCTGGGCCTGGCCCTGGAAGACATGGCGGTGGCCATTCTGCTTTACCGCGCCGCGCGCGAAAAAGGGCTTGGCCAGTGGCTGCCGCTTTAGCCTGAATTCCGCACCACTTAATCCTTATGACCTGTCCTAACCAATCGCCCCAGCACATACCGGCGCCTGACGCGGCGGCGTCCGGATCGCTTCCCTCCGCGCAGGCTCCGCCGGTACCGAAGCGAACCTATCAAGCCGGCACGCTTCTATACACCAAAATGGGGCTGGTGGGCGTGTTCTTCTGGCTCTTGTGGGGAGGTTTCTGCCTGCGGCTGATGGAACTGGTGATGCCGGCCCTGCTGCCGCTGAAGCTCAAGAGCGCCCACGCCTCCAACTTCACCATCGGTCTGATTGTGGTGAGTATTCCCGCCGCGCTGAATATGATCCTGTGTCCCATCATCAGCACCTGGAGCGACCGCCATCGCGGACCACGCGGCCGCCGGATACCCTTTCTCTTCTGGCCTACCCCTTTCATCACCCTGTTTCTGGTCCTTACCGCGTACAGCACGGACCTTGGAACCTGGCTGCACCACGTGGCGACCCTCCACCCCGGCCTGACGCTGTCCAGGGCCTGGGCCATTCTGATCGTCCTGGGCATTTGCATGGTCGGATTTCAGGTTTTCAATATGTTTGTGGGCTCCGTCTATTATTACCTGTGGGCCGATGTCGTACCGCAGGCTTTCCTGGGGCGGTTCATCTCCCTGTTTCAGTTTGCCGCCACCGGCGGCGGATGGATCTGGAACTACTATATTTTCGGCCTGGCCAGCACCCATATGAAAGCCATCTTTATCGGCATCGGGGTGTTCTACTTCGCGGCCTTCATGCTGATGTGCCTGCGGGTCAAGGAAGGGCGATATCCACCCCCGCCGCTGATGCCGCGCGGACATGGCGGGGGGGCCGTTGGAATGGTCCGGACCTATTTTAAGGAATGCTTCCGCAATCCTTACTATGTATGGTTCTTTCTGAGCACCAGCCTTTTCAACATGGCCTCCAGCACCAGCGTGTTTCTGATTTTCTTTTACCGCGACACGCTCAAACTCTCGCTGGAACAGATCGGCCAAGTCCTCTCCTGGACCATCGTTCTCACCTTCCTGCTGTTGATCCCCGCCGGGTGGATTTGTGATAAACTCCATCCATTGCGGGTGAGCCTGGCGGTTTATGCGGCCACTTCGGTGACCGCTTTTCTCTGTTTTTTTGGCATCCACAATGAACGGACCATGTTGATTTTTCTGTTGGTAGCGCAGGTGCCCGCCGCTTTCTTCCTCGCGGCCAATCTTCCGATGTACGCCTCGCTGCTTCCCGCGGATCGCTACGGCCAGTTTTGCTCCGCCCAAGCGGCATTCCAATCCGTGGTGATGATTCTGGCGCCCCCGTTGGCTGGCGTTTTCCTGGATTGGATGGGAAACTACCGCTATGCGTTCTTCTGGCAGGCGGTGATGACGATCCCCGCCCTTTTGGTGCTGCTGTTGGTCTACCGCGGATGGCACCGTTATGGCGGTGCGAAAAATTATGTGGCCCCGCCCGTGGACGCCAGCGCCGCGAAGTCCCACCAGCGCGCGCCGGAGTTGTAGTGACCTGCACCGCCAAATGTTATATAGCCCCCGGTCTGTACCGAGGCGGAGCAGTTCAGTCGCCCACGGCGACCTTCGGCGGATCGTGGGGTCACCTTTGGAGACCTTGCCGGGGGTGGGAACAGTAAAGGACCCGCAGCGCTGCGCCGCCCGCCCACCACTGGCGCCAGCCTGTATTTTAACGAAGAGGAGCCAACGCTATGTCCGAAAGTTTTCAGTTTACGCAGGTGACCACGGGCATCCGGGGGGCGGAAGGGCCGATGTTCGATCACCAGGGAAGGTTCTTCGTGGTCGCACCAGGCCAGGGCTTGGTGCTGGAGGTGCAACCCGATGGTAAAGTGCGCGAGCACGCGAATACCGGCGGCATTCCAGCGGGTTTAATGGTGGACCAAGCGGACCATCTCTGGGTGGCCGATATGAAACTGGGTATCTGTCGCGTCAGCCCCGACGGGAAAGTCGAGCGGATCATCGACACTTATGAGGAACAGCCGATCCGCGGTTGCAACGATCTGTGCTTTGATCCGGCGGGCAATTTGTACTTTACAGCGCCGGCCGGCTCCAGCATCGAAAAGCCGGTGGGGGAAGTGTTCACACGCTGCGCCACTGGGCAGGTCGTACGCCTTGATGGCGGTTTTGCCTTTTCCAATGGCATCGCCGTTACCGCGGACGGGCGGACGCTCATCGTCGCCGAAACCTATGTCAAGAAGCTGTGGGCTTACGAGATCCTTGGCCCGGGTCGCGTGGCCAACAAACGCCTGTGGGCGAGACTCACTGGTGACCACCACGGCGGGCCGGACGGCCTCGATTTCGATGTGGACGGAAATCTGCTGGCGACCAACTGGGGCGGAGGACGGATCGAGGTTTTCGATTCCACAGGAGCGCCTGTCGAGCGGATCACCCTGCCATTCGCCAAACCGTCGAATTTGCATTTCGGCGGCGCGGACGGCTGCGATTTATGGATCACGGAACACACCAACCACGCCGTCTGGAGGACGCGCTGGCGTCGGCCGGGCCTGCTGGCGCTGGCGCCCTGATGCGGCGAATGGGCGGATCAACCCAAACGTTTCGCCATGAAACGAATGTTCCAACGGCATTTTAGCGCCTGTAGGGCCGATGCCCTCATCGGCCATGCGAGGAGCCAACGAGAGCGTCGCCTCTATGGATCATTTTCAAAACCGCATCCAGGTACATAGACCCTGCGCCGAAGAGTCGCCGGGGTGACCTAGGCCGGGCGGGGCCGGCCCGCGGGTGAACGTGCAGGGTTGTAC
This sequence comes from Planctomycetota bacterium, assembly GCA_021838985.1. Classification (GTDB taxonomy): domain Bacteria; phylum Planctomycetota; class Phycisphaerae; order WQYP01; family WQYP01; genus JAKCCC01. The sequence goes on along the minus strand of JAKCCC010000106.1, from coordinate 979 downwards.
AACTATTCAGGTCGTGCGCTCCACACAGGGCCCGGCAGTCTGGACCTGGTTGTTCCAACCGGGTGGTGCAGGATCCGGCCCGGCGCACGGATGGACCGGGGGCGGGTTGGCAACCAAGGCAGCCGGGGCGGCGCAGTGCTCTGCCCTGGTCCGCCGCAGCGGATCCACCCCCGGGCGGACTTAACCGGCGAGCGCGGCGCCAGGCTGAAAGGCGGGTCAGGCCGGCGGGGTTAATTGGGCGGCGGTTTCGTACATGGCAATGACGTTTTCCACTGGAGATATCGCCTGGATATTGTGGCAGGGGGCGCAAATCCAGCGGCATTTGTGAAATAGGTCCGCGGTTTGCCGCACTTCCTCCGCCACTTGCGCCGGGGTGCCGAAGGGCAGGGTTTGTTGGTTGTCGATTCCGCCGTGCAGCACCAGGCGAGCGCCATAGTCACGGGCCAAGGTTTCGCGCTCCATGCCGGGGCAGCGCCACTGCAACGGATTGAGCAGTTCAATTTTGACGTCGTCGACGAGATCCGGCAGAAAGATCCGCGCGGCGCCGTCGGTATGGTAAAAAACGTGCACGCCATACGACCGCGCCAGATCCGCCATTTTTCGCTGATTCGGTAACAGGAAGCGCCGGTAAACCTCTAAACTGAATAACGGGCCGGTCTGGCCGCCTAAATCCTCCGCCATCGTAATCATGTCGATCCGCCCCTGGCCGATCTCGAAGGTTCGCCGATTACGCTCGTAGTGGAAGGCAAACATCTTCTCCAGTGCGGCGGCGGCGATTTCCGGCGCCACCAACAGGTCTTCGTACGCTTGTTCCATGCCGCGCATGGCCGCGTACACCAGAAATGGTTCGTAGTCCCCCCCGTTGATGACCCGGTAGCCGTCATCGTGGCGTAAGTCATCCGCGATGACGGCGTAGTCAAAATCATCCGGATCCGGCCAACGGAAAGCCAGAACGTCAGCCACCGTTTGCGCCGCGGCG
>JAKCCC010000105.1 GCA_021838985.1 Planctomycetota bacterium | reverse complement strand
AACAGACGCTGACCCGGTTGGCGGGCACGCCGGTACGTCTGTTGTTCGTGCCGCACCTGCTGCCCATCGATCGGGGCATCCTGGAAACTATTTATGTGCGGCCACGCGCCGGTCAAGCCGCGGCCGATGCCTTGCAGGCGCTGACCCGCCACTATGCCGGCAAGCCATTTGTGCGCATTCGCGAGTGCCAGCTGCCCAGCACCAAGTATGTGATGAACACCAATTTCGCGGATTTGGCGGTACGGCTATATAACGACTGGCTGGTGGTGACAGTGGCCATCGACAATATGGTCAAAGGCGCCAGCGGACAGGCTATTCAAAATATGAACCTGATGTGCGGTGAGGATGAAACCGCCGGCCTGCTGTAGGGCCAGTGGTGCTCAGCGATAAAATTCAATGATCAAATTCGGGTCAATCGAAAACGGAATCTGTTCCGGTGAGGGCAGGGCCACCATGCGGGCCTCCAACTGCGCAGGCTTGAAGTCCAGCCAGGACGGGGTTTGGTGGCCGGCCAGGGATTCCATATTTTCGCGCAGCAGTTTGTGGATTTTTTCGCGGAAGGTCACCGTCATTCCTGGAGCCACCTGAAAGCTCGGTATATCGACCTTGTTCCCATCGACGCGCACCTGCCCATGCGCTACCAGTTGGCGCGCCGCCCAGATGGAGCGCGCCACGCCCAGGCGGCGCACCACATTATCCAGCCGGGTCTCCAGCAGTTGCTGCAGCGTCACCGCGGTGTTGCCCTTGGCTTTTTTGGCCAGCGCCATATACCGGCGGAATTGTTTTTCCAGCACGCTATAATGGGCCTTCACGCGCTGCTTTTCCCGCAGCCGGATGCCGTATTCCGACAGCCGGCGGCTGCGAAACCCATGCATACCGGGGGCGGTGAATTCGGATTTATTATGCTTGGGAAGATCGGCTATCGCGATGCCCAGCCGGCGCGAGCGGCGTACCTTTGGACCAAGATAACGTGACACAAACACTCCTCTTTTCTGGCGGGCGGAGTTCCGCGCCCCGGGGCGCGGCCGGCAACCCACAAAGCCGGCGTACCCGAAGCACACCCTTACTTCGGGCCTTCTCGGCGAATGTAAAGACCATTTATTTTAACGCTCCGCCGTCTGGCGTCAAGCTGGAGGATCGCATACAATGACCCCATGGTCAGGATCCATCGCGCGACTATCCGCGCTGTTATCTTCGATTTTGACGGCGTCTTCACCGACAACCGGGTCTATGTCTTTGAAGATGGCCGCGAAGCCGTGGCCTGCAACCGCTCCGACGGCCACGGTCTGGCCTTGCTGCAGCGCACGGCGCTTTCGCTGCTGGTGCTTTCCACGGAAACCAATCCAGTGGTATCCGCCCGCTGCCGCAAGCTGGGTTTGCAATGCATTCAAGGGGTGACGGAAAAACTGCCCGCACTGAAAGACTGGCTGGCGGGATGCCAAGTGCCGGCGGCCCAAGCCGCCTATGTCGGCAACGATGTCAACGATCTGGAGTGCCTGCAGTGGGTCGGCTGGCCCATCGCTGTGGCGGATGCGTATCCCTGCGTGAAATCCATCGCCCGGCTGGTGCTGAAAGCCCCCGGCGGGCACGGCGCTGTCCGCGAAGTGTGCGAACTATTGCTCGCCGAGCCGCTCGGGAATGCTAAAACTGATCAGCGGCGTCACGCCCGGCTAAAATGATCCGGCGGATAGGCAGCCGGGATGGTTGTTACACGGGAGCGAAGAATATGTCCGCCCAGGTTGAACCGCTGGTAGCGATTGTGATGGGCAGCACCTCGGATTTACCGACGATGCGCCCCGCCGCCGAAACGTTACGGACGCTGCAAGTACCGTTTGAAATGCGCGTGCTGTCAGCGCACCGGGCACCCGGGCAAACGCTGGAATACGGTCAGGGGGCGGCCCAGCGCGGAGTTAAGGTCATTATTGCGGGTGCCGGGGGCGCGGCCCACTTGGCGGGCGTGCTGGCCGCCGTCACCACGCTGCCGGTATTGGGCGTGCCGATACCCAGCCGAGCCCTGCGCGGTCTGGACTCTCTGCTGTCCATCGTGCAAATGCCGGGAGGAGTACCGGTGGGAACTTTGGGTATTGGCAAATCGGGCGCTACCAATGCGGCGTTGCTGGCGGTGGCGATTCTTGGTCTGGAGGATGCCGCGCTGGCCGCCCGCTACCGCGCGTACCGTGAAAACCAAACCCGGCGGGTGCAGCAGGAACCACCGTTGGAACTTACCGCTGAGGCGCCATGTTTGTCGATGAAGCGGAGATAGCCATTTTCGCCGGGAGCGGCGGCAACGGCTGCGCCGCCATGCGGCGGGAGAAATATGAGCCGCACGGCGGTCCCAGTGGCGGAGACGGCGGGGACGGCGGCAGCGTCTATCTGGAAGCGTGCGCGGGAGTGGATACGCTTTTGGACCTGGCGGGCCGGCATCATTGGCGTGCTGGCAACGGCGGTCATGGACAGGGTAAGAAAAAGGCGGGGGCGGATGGGGCGGACCTGGTCATTCGCGTGCCGCCCGGTACGCTGGTTTACGATCGTGACACCGACCTGCTGCTCGCGGACCTGACGCCGGCGGGGCGGCGGGTGCGGCTGGCCGCAGGCGGCCAAGGGGGGCGCGGCAACATACATTTCGCCAATTCCATCCGCCAGGCGCCGGATTTCGCCGAACCGGGCCGCCCGGGCCAAAGCCGCCGGCTGCGCCTGCAGCTGCGCCTCATCGCCGATGTCGGGTTGATCGGGCTACCCAATGCCGGCAAATCGACGCTGCTGGCGCGGGTTTCCGCGGCCCGGCCGAAAATCGCAGACTATCCCTTTACCACCCTGAAGCCGCAGCTTGGCATTGCCGAACTCGACCCGGAACGCCGGCTGGTGCTGGCGGATATTCCCGGCTTAATTGCGGGCGCGCATCATGGCGCCGGCTTGGGACTGGATTTTCTGCGTCACATTGAGCGTACGCGGGTGTTGGTGCATCTTATCGATATGGTGCCGCCGGATGGAAGGAATCCGCTGGACGCCTACCGGACGGTGCGCCAGGAGTTGCTGGCTTATAGCCCCCGTTTGGCGGCCAAACCGGAACTACTGGTGCCCAATAAAATGGATTTACCGGGGGCGGCCGCGGCGCTGGCGGACCTGCGCCAGCAACTGCCCGGGCGGAATCTGCTGGGAATCAGTGCGGTCAGCGGGGCTGGATTAAAATCGCTGCTGGAGGCGGTGTGGGGTGCTGTGCAGGCCGCCCCTGCCGGGGAAGCACTGGTCAGCGCAGCGCCGCTATTGCCGACTGGGGCCGATGTGATCGCCCAGCCCCACACCCTGACCAAGGGGGGCGATGCCGCCCCGGCGGGCGACGCCGCTTTGGCCGCCGAAGTCGCGGCCATCAAGGCCGATGACTTACGTAAAGGCCGATACTACCGCCGCGGGAAGGCCCGTCCGCCGCGTGGCCCGGCGAAACTTGCCTTGGGCGCTACCCCAGAACGATAAGGGTTGCAGAAACGGCCCACCATACCGCTACGGGAAATGGCGCGGCCATATGAGGTAGGAACGCAAAATGACTGCGGCAATAGAAGTCCAGGTTCCGGTCGGCCATAGTGGCGGGTACGGTCCGAGGGGCAGAGGTATCGCCGCTTGCAACGGCAGCATACCGGAATGCCTGCTACTATCGTACTCCCGCTGCGTTCCTACTTAAGAGGCATTTATGTTCACCAAAACAACGATTGGCCTTTCCGTCATCGCGGCCACCCTGGCGCCTTGGCCCATGGTCGCCCATAGCCAAACCGTATATTGGGCGCCTCCGGGGCCGCCTGTGGCCGCCACCCCCCAGATTTCCGTGGCGCTTTCGCCTCAGCAGGTCAACCAGCTGGCTGCACCCATCGCGCTGTATCCGGACCCGCTACTGGCCGAGATGCTGCCCGCTTCCACTTACCCGTTGGAAGTGGTGGAAGCAGCGCGCTGGCTGGCCGCATATCCGAATCCCAATGAAATCATGATCGACCTGCAGACGTGGGATCCTTCTGTGAAAGCCCTGCTGCACTATCCTACCGTGCTTGGTTATATGAGCGATAACCTTGCCTGGACCGAAGCGCTGGGTGTGGCGTTCTTGAACCAGCAGCAGGATGTGATGCAGGCCATCCAGCAACTGCGGGCGCTGGCTCTGGCGGCCGGTACGCTGCAAACCACAGCCCAGCAACAAATCATCTTGCAAGGCGGTGACATCTACATTGAACCGGTCAATCCGCAGCTGCTCTACGTGCCCGAATACAACCCCAATATCGTTTATAGCGCCCCTGCCGTCGGCATACCCGCCGGGTTAAGCCTGCTGGTTTCTTTTGGCCGCGGTTGGCAGATCGGAGCTTGGCTGGACAACGCCTGCGATTGGGACCATCATTGGGTCAATGCCGGCGGCGACTGGCGGCACCGCTGGGCCAATCAAGCTATCCTGCGCCGCAATTGGTCACAGCAGCGTCGGCAGGTGCAAAGATTTATGCGCCAACGCGCGCGCCCGCCGGCTTGGGCGGGCCGCCAAGTTCCGCGGGGGCGATTCCCGCCGGGGCCGGAGGGCGGACGGGGGTGGCCACCGCCTGGCTTCGTTCGTTCCACGCCTTGGGCGCGTAACCCGGCGCGGCCGCTACCCGCGCTGCCGCCGACGATGATCCGGCAGGCGCCACTGCAGCCGTATCGCGGCTGGAGCCTTCCGGCGCCGGGACGCATCGGCCCGGGGGTGCCGCTATTTCGCCGTCCCTCCGGCCCTCCGGCCAACCGGCTCTTCGGCCACTACCGCGGTAATGTGCGCGTGCAGCGGGAGGCTGCCCGCGGCTGGCAAAGCTTGTCCCGCACCCGGCTCGCCGTACCGCGGTCGCCGCCGGCTTTTCGCGGCATAAGCCGTGGCCGCCAACAGCGCCAAGCCAGTGCCCGCGGCCGGGCCTCTATGCGTCGGCGACGATGACGCAGCGCCCGCCACCGTCTTGACCCAGAACCTCACAGAAAGGGTGTGCCTATGAATAACGTCAAATACCACCATGGCGTTCGGATTGCCGCAGGCATGGTATGCGCTGTCCTCGTATGGTTTGGTCAGGCCACGCATAGTAGTGCGGCTCAGCCGCCAGCATCCGCTGCTGCCCCGCGCCCCGTGCCTCAAACGGCGCCGGCCGCGGCTCCCCAGCGCGGGCAACTGGTTTTCTCCAGTGCTACCGCTGCCGCCGCAGCGCTCCTGGCGGCGGTGCGGGCCCAGGACCATCAGCAACTCCACCGGATCTTCGGTCCGGCGATTGGGGAACTGGTTTCCGGCGACCCCGTGGAAGATCGCCATCACTTTCAGGAATTTGTGCGCCACGCCACTGAACGCTTCTGGCTTGAGAAACAGACTGCCACCAAATCCATTGTGCACATTGGCAAGAAAGACTGGCCCTTTCCCATCCCCATCGTGAAAGCCGCGGATGGCCATTGGTTTTTTGACACCAAGGCGGGCGCCGAGGAGATTCTCGCCCGGCGCATCGGGGCCAATGAACTGGAGACCATCAAGGTATGCGGTGTGTACGTCGAGGCCCAGCGCGAGTATGCCAGCAAAGACCGCGACCACAGCGGGGTCTTGGAGTACGCCCAGCGGCTGGTCAGCACGCCCGGCCACCACGATGGCCTATATTGGCCCGCCGTGCCCGGGCAGCCGGAAAGTCCGTTTGGACCGCTGGTGGCCGAGGCCTCGGCCGAGGGATATACCGTCGGACACCATCACCGCCCGGAGCCTTTCCACGGTTACTTTTATCACATCCTGAAAGCCCAGGGGCCTGGGGCGCCCGGTGGGGCGTACAACTATGTGATCAACGGCAATATGATCGCCGGTTTCGCCCTCGTGGCTTTTCCCGCCAAATACGGCAATTCCGGTATTATGACCTTTATTGTCAACCAGCAGGGGAAAGTGTTTCAGAAGGATCTTGGCCCGGATACGCTTAAGTTAGCGAGGCATATGACCACTTATAACCCAGATCATACCTGGACGCTGGTCCAGCAATAACGATCCCCGAGGGCATACGGCGACCAGACGGCCCTCGTCCGTCAGTCGTTTTCAAAGCCCTCGCGTCATACGGACGCGGATTTTTTTACTCTGTTTCGCCGCCAGCCGCTTGCATTTCTCTAACCCGGATATTTCATCGGTTTTTCAGGCGGCGGCCTTGCGCGCAGGCCTTGGCCCCTGTAGAATCAAGGCATTGGTAAATGTCACCGACTTTGCAAGGAAGCAAGACGATGTTTACACCGTAGTTCCCCGCGTCCAAAGCAGAAAACGCCCGTATTTACAGGGGTTTCCTTATTTTTGCCCTTTACCGTACTGGGTACAATCCCAGAAGTTTCAAGGCTCGTTCCTGCAACGGGGGCGCATCACTGACCACCGTGAAGGTTGCCTCCTCGACGTTTCCTTTCTTACCTTCTGCGGTTTTGGCCGAGGGTTCCGAGGCCTTGGTCTTCCGGGTATGAGCCTCAATCGGGTTTTCCTTCAGACGCATCACGCAGCGGTTCCGGGTCAGGGTGCCCAAGGCTTGCAGAAGCGAGGCAAAACTCTGCACCGGCAGCCCGTCCACCGTGGTGTGCGTCTTCTTCTTTGCCATGACGGATTCCGATGGCTCCGGTGGCAACACCGGGTCACGGGTATCACGCGTCTGGTCCAGTTCCTCATTGGCAAACAACAGTTCCTTCCAGGCACCCTGAATATGCCATTCCACGTAATAAGCCAGTACCCATAAAAAGATGTGGGCTTTGACATGATCCGCCTTACGCAACCAGATGGGACGAACCTTCAGATCCACGCCCTTCAGACAGCGAAAGGCCCTTTCCACAAAGG
>JAKCCC010000104.1 GCA_021838985.1 Planctomycetota bacterium | reverse complement strand
GCGCCGATGGCTAGCAGGGCCAGCGCAGCGGCAACCAGGCGGATGGCGATGGCCCACAGCTGCGGTCCAGCCCCGGTACGGTGTAGCTGTCGCTTCCGCTCCGGGCTAGGCAAACCAGCGCTGGCCGTTTCATAGCCCCAGGCGTGAGCGCGGGGCCATGGCTCGACGCGGGCACCCATAACCCGTCGCTTACGCTCCGGGCCAGGAGGGCAGGCGTGGCCATTTTCAGGGCAGCAAGACGAACGAAGACCCATGAAGCCATTCATTATTTAAGCTCCTGTTGGCGCCGACGGCGCATCATTTCTATAAGGGAGGATTCCTTTGCTGAGCCAGCCCCTGCGGGCGCCACCGCCGGCGCCGTGGCGGCCGCCGGCATAAGCGGCGCAGCGCCGGCCAGATTTTGCCCCAGGCGCACAAACCGCGGCGCTGACCCGGCGCCGGCGAGCTGCAGGTCACGCAGCGTGATCCGCAGAATGACGCCGCCGTATTGGCCCGGAACCACCTCGTGCACGCGGAGAAGGCGGACTTTTCCGCTGACGGGCCAGAGCAATAATGCCGTGCTGGTACGGCCCGAGCGCAGCGCTCCGATAAACACCGGGATATCCGGCTGGCTTGCCGCCGCTGACGCCGTGGCGGCCGCTTGCGGGGCGCCCAGCGCTGTCCGGTCGCGGGCAAAGATGCTTTTATGCGCCAGCACCTGGTACGCCGCCGGCAGGGCGGCGCCGGACCGTCCCAGCGCCAAGCCGGCGGCCAGCAGCACCGCGGTAGCGGCGCTCGCGGCGCCGGCCGCGGGCCGCAACCAGGCGACGGGGACAAGTCCGACGAATCCGGGGCGGCGCTGCGCTCTGCCCCGGCTTGGGCCGAGCGCGGCGGTTGGCGCCGATCCGCCGCGGAATTCTAAGCACAGGAGACACCCCCTGCCCCGGCTTGGGCCGAGCGCGACGGTCTTCACGGCGTGCACACCGCGAGGCTTCGCTCTAGTCGCGGGCAGACCGGTCTGCTTCGCCCTTAAAATCCGTGCGATCGGTGTGATCCGTGGTTCCTGGGGTGGCGCCGCCGTCGCGCCGGGTTTGTCCGCGGTTATCCGGTTATGGTTCGGTCGCACTGGTATTGGCGGACTCATCATGGAATCTCTCCGACGGTCTGGGTTTTCGTGCCTGGCGTTAAGGCCAGGGTTGCCACACGCATCTGGAACGTCAGATCATCGGTTCCCAATTGGTGTGGAACCAACTGCATGGCGAGGATCCGCAGCGGCAGCCCGGCGGTTTCAATGCGCCACATGAAGAGCGCCACCGTGGCCGTCGTGCCGCGGCCCGCCACGCGCACCACAATCGGCTGGAACCGCCCCGAAGGTGCGGTACGATCGGGTTGCAGGGATTCGATCGTAACGCCCGCCGTGCGGGCATAAGCCAGCAACGCCCGCAAAGCCGCGCTTTCCGCCGCGCCGGCATCGCGCTTAAGGCCCGCGGCGCGACATTGGCGCCAGGCGCGCTGGATGCGGGCGCGGTTCCGCAGCAGGCTCCCATCACGCGTCAGCTCCAGCCGCGCCCGGGCCGTGTGGCGCGTCATTTGTCCCGACATGGCGACATAGGGCACGACCAGATACCGATCGAATAACAGCAGCACCACCAGGGCCGCGGTGACCAGGACAATGATTTTTTCCCGCTTCGTCAGAACCACGATTCACCCCGGGGCCCGAAATTTAAACGCGATGGAAAATTCGTACTGGCGGCTGCCGGGGTTGACCTGGCGCACATCCACCACCGCCACATTGGTGAACCCCGCCGCGGCGGTGAGGCGCCGGCGCAGCTCCAGCACCTGCCGCTGATCGGCGGCCCGACCCGCCAGCTCGTCAGGCTGATGCGTCCGCAGGATCAGGCTGGTGGCATAGATGGAGCCGTCGGAGGGGAAGGCGTTGGTCAGCGCCCGGAAGCAGGCGAGCAAGCGGGGTTTGCCGCTATGCCAGTTCCGCACAAAATTCAGACGGGCCAGGGCGGACCGGGCCTGCTGAACCTGCGGCCGCAGGGCCGCCACCTTCGCCTGCAGCGCTGCGAGATTCGCCTGGCGCTGGTGCAGGTTATAACCCGCAGCGGCCGCCGCCAGCAGCACCGTGGCGCCCAGGGCCGCCGCCCAGGCCATGCGCCGCCGGTTCCTCCGCTGGGGAGGCGGGGCCAGGCGCGAACGCAGAAAGTTCACCGGTAATCTCCCGGTGATTCCGGCGAGCGCCACCGCCGCCGCGGGCGCGAAAGGCTGCTCCGACGGTTCGCCGGTGGGCAGCGGTTCTTCCCAACGTGGCACGGTGATCGACCTTCCCAGTCGCTCCTGCAGCGCCGCGCCGAGATTTTGCGGCGCCGGGCAGCTGTCCCAAACGATCACCGGCCAGGGCGGCCCCTCCGTGGGGTGGCCGGCCAGGATTCTTCGGATCTCCGCCGCCAAAGACCCAACCAGTTCTTCGGGCGCCGCCGGAGCGGCATGGCGCAACAGCACCGGTTTACCGCCGTGCTGGAGGCACAATTCCACGCCGTGCGGTGTCGCGCTGACCACCAGGGCGTCGCCGGCGGCCCCGGGCGTCACGGCGGCCAGGGACGGCATGGTCGCGGTGACCGCGCGCAGCCGCAGATGGGCGGCCGCCGCTACCTGGCGGCATTGTTCAACGACCGTGCGGCTCGTCGCGACGAGCAGCACGGCGGCCGCGGCGTCGCTGCGGAGTTGGCCGGCGAAGTCCACCACAAACGTCTGGGCATCGCTGGCGAAGGCGTTTTCGGCCTGAAGGCGCAGGCTGGCCAGGGCCAGGTCCGCCGCGGCCGGCGGCAGATCACAACGCCGCGTCACGAGCTGGCGCGCGGCCAGACCCAGAATCGCGTCGCGCGTGCCCAGGCCATGCTGCCGCAGAAACTCGCCCAACGCCGCGCCCAATTGCGCCGGCTGGGCCAGTCCCACGCCGGACGGAAAGACGAACGCGGCCGCAGCTGACATTTGGCGCCGTCCGCCGTTGCCGGGCGTCACCTCGGCGAGCAGGGCACGATCCGGCTCCAGCGCTATGCCGAGCACTTTTTGCGGCAGGCGTCGCCTCATAACGGTTCCTCCTGCCCTGGCGACATCATCCCCGGCAACGCCGGGGTAGTATCCGTGATCGGAGGCGGTTGACCGGCGCGCAACGCTTGACGAATCGCCGCCGGCAACGGCCAGCCGTCGCTGGTTACGTCCTGGCGGTAAATGATCCGGGAGTTGGTGGAGCTACCATTGCCCGCCTGGATGAGAATACGGCAGCGGTCATACGCGCGGGCGTGGGAAGTCACGGCGACGATGTCGGCGGAATAAATGGTGGATTCTCCGGTGATGTAGCCACCCAGAGCGTTGGTCAGGGAGGCGCGGAGTTCCGGCAGGGTTACCAGCCACGCCAGATTGGTCGGATCCGTGGTGGATTGCAACTGCGCCTGGCGCTGGGTGAGGATGGTGGATACCAGGTTGGGATTGTTCCGCAGGCCGGGTAAGCAGGCCAGCACTTCAGGCGGTGCGGTCATGATATTGACCTTCAGCGATCCGCCGGCGGTCAGGTGTGGATAGACCTTGGTAAATTCGGCGGGCGTTAACCCCGAGGCGTAATAGAAGGCGAAAACATTAGCAAAGCGGGTTGGCCCCCGGAAGGTAACAATCCGGCGGAGAATCTGGTTGGCCCGGCCGGCGCCCAGCTCGGTGGTAAGCACACGGCGTAATTGCGCTTCGTTTACCGGGTTGACATTGGCGATCGGCGGACTGCCCGTGCTGCCACCGCCGACGTCGGCGGGCAGAGCGGTGACGAAGGGAAACAATCCCCGCGGGCTGGCGGGGGTGCGGCTCAGCGCCAGGCCCAGGCTGCCGGTGTTGGCGCCAATCTGCATGGCCTGCAGTTCGGACGAATTGAGCACGCCGGTGTGGTCGGTGTTATAGCCGTACAGCACGAAGGGGGTAAAGCCCTGCACCAAATACAGTTCGTCGACGGATTCGAACGGCGCCTGCTTCGCCCGGTAGGGATCGGGCAAGGTTTCATAGTATCCATTACCCGCGCCCAACCCGGTGGAATCGACACCGCCACGCCAGACGATAATCGACGCGGCCATTTGCGGCGTCACGCCGGGCAGCCATTGGAGCATATTGGAGCTGGCTGTGTTCAGGTTCAGCTTGCTGAGTTCGTCGGTCAGGCCGAAGCTGTACGTCTGGTCGGCATCGGTACTCTGACCGTCGTTATAGGTGGGCTGGATCACCCATATATAGCATGAGCCGAGGGGCACGGCCTGCATGGAAATCTCACTGGTTAAATCCAGTTGGCCGCTGGCCAGGTTTTGCATTTTCTGGTCGACCACGGCCAAAAGAAACTGCTCCGCGCCGCGCTCGGCCGCCGCCGCCCGCATGGCGGCGGCGCGGTTAGCCTGGGCCAGGGCGTCGGCCCGCATGCGTACGGAAAGCGTGATTACCAGGCCGGTCAACGCGATAATCACCCAGAGCGTAGCGATAAGAATGGACCCGCACGCCATTTTGGATTTAGGCTGGCCGGGCGGAACCGAGAGGCGCTGTGGCCCAGGATACCCAGGCCGGTGCGCCGCGCCGCCGGAGCGTGCCGGCGCGCCGGGATGCACCGGGGTAAATTCCGGGGCTGGTGTAAAATCGAAAATCCGTGGCCGATTCATGGCAGGTTCAGCCCCTGTAACGGCTGGGCGCAGGCCAGCGGTACAATCCGCTCTTCCTGAACCGGCCGTGTGCCCGCTTTAGGAGTGACCACCAAGGTCAACCGCACGGCCAGCGGCAAAGCGTTGGCCGGCTGGGTCTGCGTGGAGTCCCAATGGTCGTCCCAGTTCGTGCCGTCGAAGTAGCTCAGGCTGAAATCGGTTACGTGCGCGCAGAGAACGTCCGGCGCTGGAGTGGGGGTCACGGTGGCCAGCAGGTTGGTGGTGACCCACCGCACCAGTTGCAACCCCGAACCATTCGCCGCCGGTTCCGTGCCGATCTGAATCCACCGCATATTTCCCTGGACCCTATGTCCCGGCTCCAGACCACAGGCGTAAAAACTCAGGGTCTGATTATTCCCCTGAAACGGGCCGGCGAGAGTGTCGCCAGTGCCGCGGCGCGGCCTAACCGCATCGCCCAGATCAGCGCCCAGCACATCGAGCGCCGCGTCGATACCCCGGTTGGTGTTGATCACCCGGGCCGCGCTGGTTTCCGCATGGAACGCGGTGTACAGGCTGGCGCCGAGCACGCCGACGATCAGCGCGCTCATAGCCAGGGCCACCAATAATTCGAAAAGCGTAAAGCCGCGCCGGTTCATCCCTGCGGCCCTCCCGTTCCGGTAGACCAGGTGGTTGGCGGGGTCGGGTAAAGCAAAGTGCTTAAGGCGACCTGACGGCTTCGGCCGAACGATGCCCAGGTGACGGTGACGGTAAGCTCCGTCAGGTTGGCGTTCGGTAAATTCGGCTCTGGCCACGCTTCGGTGGCGGCCTGCCAGGAATAATGCGGGGCGCTGGTGAAGGTTCCGGAAAGGGGGCCGTTTTGCCAGTCGCCGGTCGCGGCGAGATCATTGAGGCGGGCCTCGGCGAGATTGATCGCCACATCGCGCTGCCGGGTAAGGCCGGCGAGCCGGGTCGCCAAGTCCAGACCATACATCGTCGCCGGCATGACGATGGCCAGTATGGCCACCGTGGCCAGGATTTCCACCAGCGTAAAGCCGCTGGGGGAAGCATGCTGAAAGTTTTCAGTTTCCAGTCCACCGGGGCGGATCTCCGATTTTCGGTTTTCGGCGCGGGGCAAAGGGATTAGGGCCCGCAGGCGGCCCCACCCACGTCTGGCGTTACGGCCATTTTCAGGAGCCACGAACACTCGGCCTGGGCAGAAGCACAGCGTCACGGTGATGGGCCTCCGCCGGTGGCCACATGAAATGCTTCGGTGGGGGCGGTACAGGCGACCCGCACCGTCCCCTGCCCACTGAGAAACTCCACCTCCGCCGGTTGGCAGCGGCCATCCGGCATGAATTGCAGCGTCGGCAGGCCGTTAATCAACGGCGCATTGGTCGCCAACCGTACACCACTCGGGGTATGAAATACCTCGCCTAAAGGCCCGGGCGCGGGTGCGGTACCGCTATGGTCATTCGCCATCCACCAGCGTCCGCGGGTGGGGTCGCAAAGCACGCGATAGGTCCGCCCCTGGGCGATGGCGTTGCTGCGAGCCAGGCGGGTCAGCGCCACAAACTCGGCGGCGGCCTCACCCGGCCGGCGCCCGGTGGCGAAGCCGGAAAGCGCGGGCGCCACCGCCGCCAGCAGAAGGGCGATAATTGTCAGCACCAGCACCAATTCCAGCAACGTAAAACCGGCGCGGCGATGCCGCAACCAATTACCTAGGAACCTCATTGGCTTTTGCCCCAGTTCGTAATTTCCCCGCGGCCGCCGGCCTGCCCGCTGGGACCGTACGACCACAGGTCGTAGCCATCGGTGGAGTGCTGGCCGGGGCATTGATACTGGTACGGGTGCCCCCAGGGATCCAACGGCACGTGGCTGCCTTTCACATACGGTCCATGCCAGTTGGGCATGTTCGGTGGCTGCACGATCAAGGCCTGCAGGCCCTCGGCCGTCGTGGGATAGCGCCCGTTGTCAATTTCGAACGTGTCCAGCGCGGAGGATAGGTTGGCGATATCCGTCTGGGCGCGGGTTACCCGTGCCTGTTCGGCGCGCCCGACGAACATGGGCACGACGATGCCCGCCAAAATCGCCAGGATCACCAGCACCAGCAGCAGTTCAATGAGCGTAAAACCGGCGCGGCGGAGCCGCAAGTTTTCAGTTTTCAGTCCACCGGGGCGGATCTTCGATTTTCGGTTTTCAGCATTTTCGCAGCCCGGAGCATAAATGACGGATTGTGCCGCCACCATGGGATTACTCCTTTCAC
>JAKCCC010000103.1 GCA_021838985.1 Planctomycetota bacterium | reverse complement strand
TGGGCCAAGAATTTGATTATCAACTCAGCAAGGCGCAATGCAGGCTAAGGAGCGTGCATTGACCCCGATCGAGAAAACGTTGGCGGTCGAGTTGAGAAAAAACGGCGCCCGCTTGGGGAATCAGGGCCGACAAGGCTCGGACGCGTTGTAGAACGGCTCTACAAATGCGGCCCTTGACCGGCGTCGCAAGATTAGGCAAGCCGCGTGGCGATGCTGGTCGGTGCCGGCAGGCACATCGATGTGGACGGCCCGGCGTTTGACTGCGCCCGTGAAACCCCGTGGCGCGGACGCTTCCGGCGCTGGAGGAAACCGAGGGCAGCGCGGATGCCACACTTTTGGCGCCACCCACAGCGCCGGCACGGGAAGACTGGCCGGGCGGCCACGCTAAGGTCGTTACGAGTAACACGGCGACGATGGACGAAATTTTCATTTGGTTGAATGATAGCGCCGCGGTGCGTGCGAGTCAAGCCGCGGGAAGCGTGTGTCACACGTGCGAGCTCGGCCGCCTGGTTTATTCGCAGCGGCGATAGGGGCATCGCCGGCTATAGGGTGCCCGGGTGCCGACTGAAATGGCGGTGCACACCAGATCCATCCGCGGATGGCGGCCCTATAGGCGGCGGGGCCCCACCCGCCGCTGCGAACACAAATTGATTCCCGTAGCGCGGGCGGATCCCCGGATATCATGGCCACGCTGGAGGTCGAACGCATTCGTGCCGTCGCAGCGGCGATGGGGACCCCGATGACTGGCTCTCCCGATAGCCATCGGGACTATCCCGGCGTGCCGGGATTTCCCGATACGCCGCTCCTGCGGCATCGGGATTTCGGCATCCATGCCTCAACATCGCCGGCTATAGGGCCGTGGTTCGCGTTATGGGGATCAGTTTGCGTTCGCAGCGGCGGGTGGGACCCCGCCGGCTATAGGCGCGGTTCGCACGTGGACGCGGTGCGTGCCGGGATTTCCCGATGGGCCGCTCCTGCGGCATCGGGATTTCGCCGTCCGTGGATCAATCGGCCTTGCCTCAATCGCCGCGGCCTCAAAATCGCCGGCGATAGGCGCGGTTCGTGGGGTCAGGATCAGTTTGCGTTCGCAGCGGCGGGTGGGACCCCGCCGGCTATAGGCGCGGTATTGGGTGCTGTGGTTTCGGCGCAGCGGGGCGCCGGGGGCGACCAAACTTTGGGATATCGCCGGCTACGGGGCCACGGATTCATACGGGGTTACGCTGGCCCGGCTCAAGCGTACATTGACGGCTGGGAATTTTCCCGCCAACCGCCGGGCCAGCTCGCGCAGCACCGGCTGCTCACTGAAGCCGTGGCCTAAGCAGATGGCGGCCAACTGTGCCGCCCGCAAGGCGATCATGTCGTGATGTTTCAACTCGCCGGTGATCAGACAATCAAACATGGGGGGAGTTTGCGCAGGGTTCGCGGGCCGCCACAGGTGCGGCCGGGCGACTTCGATGGGCCAGCGCCCGGCGCTGCCGGCCAGAATCGCCACTGTGGCGATCCGTTGCCGGGCCGGACCGACCATCTGAACCTGGGGCAGGCTCATGGCGCCGGCGCAGAACTTAGCCAGCGTGGCCAGTTCCATCGTCTTCGGCAATTTCGCCAGCCGCCCCAGACCCGGTTCCTCGGGCAGAGGTTCCATGGCCAACAGGTCAAACGCCGGCTCTTCATAGGGATGGGCTTTTTTGAGCGCCGCCACGACCGCATCCAGGCAGTGGATGGGGACCACGGTTTCCAGGCGCACCTCCGCCACATATTCCAACCGCCCTTTCCGGCCCACCGCGGGCCGGGTGGACGCATCGCCAAAAAACGTCCCCGTACCCTTGGTGCGGAAGCTGCACTGACGGTAACGGCTATTTTTTCCAATGCGGCCGGCGCCAGCGTCAAATACCGCTGTGGCCACTTTTTCCACGTGGGCTTCCGGCACAAAGACGGCCAGCTTGACGTGCCGTGCACCGGCGAAGGGCTTAAGCGAACCGCCGGGTCTTAACCCCAGCTGCCTCGCCAAGGCGTCGTTCGTACCTCCTTGCGCCACGTCCAGCGCCGTGTGCGGGCTGTAAATGGCCAGGCCGTGATAGGCCAGCTCCACCGCCAAAGCCGATGGGTTCTGGCGGTCGCAGCGCAAACGTTCGATCGGCTCAAACAACGGCGGATGGTAGCACACGAGCAGATCCGTGTTCAGTTTAATAGCCTGATCGCGCACGGGGGGCGTTAAATCCAGGGCGACCAGAATCTCCGTGACGCCCCGCCTGGCGAGATCTGCCGGCGGCGCCGCGAGCAACCCAACTTTATCCCACGGCTCCGCGGCAGCCAGCGGCGCCAAGGTCTCAAGAAAGGCGCAAAGGTCTTCCAATCTTGCCGGGCGTTGCTCCTCAGTCCAGGGCCGGGGGATAGACTTGACCATTAGCTACCCTTTCCTCCCGCCGGACCGCCGCCGCAGGCAGCGGTGACGGCTTCCTCGAATTTGCTTCGCAAACGCAGCGTCACCGTGCCGGGCTTTTCGTCGCCGACCGGCCGCCGTTGTACGCGCACCACCGGCATCACGCCCATGATCACATTGGTTAAAAATATTTCCTTCGCCGCCAGCACGTCCGCCATGGTCAGCGTGGGCTGGCGGACCGTCAAGCCTTCCGCTTGCGCCAGCGCCAGCACCGTTTCCCGGGCGATGCCGGGCAGGACCAATCTTCGACCGTTGGCGCCCGGCATGGGCCAGGGTGGCGTCAACACGTTGTTCCGGCTATCCACCAGAAACACGTTGCTGATGCACCCCTCGGCGAGCCATTTTTCCGCGGCGGTAAACCACAAAGCCTCCCCGGCGCCCGCTCTTTGCGCCGCGCGCAGCACCAGCAGGCGATCGAGGTAGCTGGTGGTTTTGTGTCCACAGGTAGGCTGTTGGGGATCTTGCGACGGCTGGGCGATGGCCACAGTCATTCCCTTGGCATACAACGCCGCGGGATAGTGGGTCAGTGGGCCCGTGGAAATTAGGACCGTGCGCGGCGGATCGCCGGATTCGGCCTCGAGCGGGGCGGTATCGCCGCGGCTTACGGTCAGCCGCACGCGGGCCTCGGATAAACCATTGGCTTGCATCAATTCGGCGACGAGATCGGCGGTGGCACGCAGATCCAGGTTTACGTCGAATCCCAGCTCCGTGGAGCTGGTTTGCAGGCGTTGCAGATGTTCGGACCATCGGAACACACCGCCAGCGCCGGCCCGCATCGTCTCGAACAGAGCCGCTCCGTGCAGAAAGCCGGCGTCAAACGGGGCGATCCGCGCGTTTTCATAGGGCGTGATCTGACCATTGATCGCAACAAAATCGCTCATGGCACCGGCCTGAAAATACCAAAGCGCCGCGACGCCGCAACCCAATTATCCGGGGTACTCGCCGCGGCGATAGAGGCGCACCGGAACGGCCGTGCCGTCGCCGGTGGGTTGGGCGTTGAGGTCGTGCGCCAGACGCGCCGCCGCGCCGGGATCCTCCAGCAGCGTAAACAACGTAGCCCCACTGCCCGTCAAATGAATTTTCCGATTCAGGCGGCGGGTTAGATCGTCACGGCGTTGGCGCAGCCAGGGGGCCACGACCAGCGCCGGGGTCTCCAGGTCGTTGTAGATCGCGGCGTTGACTTCCGTGGCGCCGGCACGACTTAACGCCATCCAATCCAACGGTGGTGCTTCCGCGGCACGGGGCAAAACGTCAAAATGCGCGTAAACCGGACCGGTCGGTACGCCGCGCGGTGAAATAAACAACACGGCGTACCAGAACTGCGTATAGGCCAATGGTTCCAGCCGCTCGCCGCGCCCGCGGCATACCGCCGAGGCCGCCTCGACGAAAAATGGCACATCGCTGCCCAGATCCAGGGCCAAAGCGCGTAATTCATCGACCGGTCGTTTAAGCCGCCAGAGGGCATCCAGAGCCAGCAGGGTGGCGGCGGCGTCGGAACTGCCGCCGCCCAAGCCGCCGCCGGGAGGAATCACTTTATGTAGCGTGATCCGCGCGCCGGCTTGGACCCCCGCCCTTTGCGCCAATCGCAACGCCGCCCTTCCAACCAGGTTGTTTTCCAGGTCCGCTGGTACCGCGGCCTCCCAACCCGAGAGGAGCAATTGCAAATCTTTCGCCGGCTGGACCGTCAGCGTGTCATACAGGGAAATGGGCATCATCCACGATTCAATGGGATGATAACCATCCGGCTGGCGGGGAAATACCCGCAAACCGAGATTGAGCTTGGCCGGGGCGTGAATCTGGATTCCGCCGTCGGGTAAAGATACGAGACGCGACTCGGTCATGCCGGCATCCTGTGCTGAATCCGTCCAAGAGCAGGGCGCGAGGATTGTAGCACGGATTTCCATTACAATGTTTCTGCCGCCGCGGTTGGCGACTATTTGGGGAGCAAGCACCATGACGAACCCACAATTATGGCAACGGTACAAGGAATACCTGTGCGAATGTCCGAAGATTGGTCTAACGCTGGACATCAGCCGGATGAACTTCGGCGATGATTTTATCACGGGGATGATGCCGGCGATGAAAGCCGCGTTCGCCGCCATGGAAAAACTCGAGGCCGGCGCCATCGCCAATCCGGATGAGAACCGCATGGTCGGCCATTATTGGTTGCGCCGGCCGGAGCTGGCGCCGAATCCCGAGCTGCGCCAGGCCATTGCTCAAACGCGGACCCAAGTCAAAGCTTTCGCCCGGGAAGTGCGGCATGGAATCATCCGCACCGTGAAAGACCGGAATTTCACGGACCTGCTGGTGATTGGCATCGGCGGTTCGGCGCTCGGCCCACAGCTGGTGGCGGATGCTTTGGGCGTCGCCCGGCGTCGCCTGACGCCGCACTTTTTCGACAACACCGATCCCGACGGCATGGAGCGCATACTGGTGCGGATGGGCCAGCACCTTACCCGTACGCTCACCGTGGTGATCAGCAAATCCGGCGGTACCCAGGAAACCCGTAATGGTTTGCGGGTGGCTCAGGCGGCGTACCGGGCCGCCGGCATCGAGTTTGCGCCTCAGGCGGTGGCCGTCACCGGGGCCGGTAGCGAGCTGGACCGCCAGGCCGCCAGCGAGAAGTGGCTGCGACGTTTTCCTATGTGGGACTGGGTGGGCGGCCGGCAAAGTGAATTATCCGCGGTAGGACTTTTGCCCGCGGCGCTGCAGGGAATCAACATTGAGCCGATGCTAAAAGGCGCCCGTGACACCGACGCCCTGACCCGCCGGCCGGATGTCCGCAAAAATCCCGCGGCCTTGCTGGCGCTGATGTGGTATTACGCCGGGGCGGGCCGGGGTGAAAAGGCCATGGTGGTGCTGCCGTATAAAGACCGGCTGCAACTGTTGAGCCGGTATCTACAGCAACTGGTGATGGAATCGTTGGGCAAGCAGTTCAACCGCGCCGGCCAGGTGGTGCACCAGGGGCTGTGCGTCTACGGTAATAAAGGCTCCACCGATCAGCATGCCTATGTGCAGCAGCTGCGCGAAGGGCCAAACAACTTCTTCGTCACCTTTATCGAAGTACTGGCGGATACGGCCTTGGGCCAGGCCCCAAGCCCGGCCACCCGGCTGGAAGTGGAGCCGGGCGTCACCAGCGGCGATTATCTGAATGGCTTCCTTCACGGTACCCGGGAGGCTCTGTCTGAAAACGGGCGGGAAAGCCTGACCATCACGGTGGAGGAGGTATCCCCGCGCAGCATGGGAGTTCTGCTGGCCCTGTTTGAACGGGCGGTTGGTCTCTACGCGGAACTGATAAACATCAACGCCTACCATCAACCGGGTGTGGAAGCCGGCAAAAAAGCGGCGCAGGCGTTCCTGGCGTGGCAGGGGAAAATTATGGAGCATCTGAAAGCGGGCGGCTCCGGCACGGCCGAACAAATAGCCGCCGCTATGGGCGCCCCCGAGGCCACGGAAACGATCTTCTGTATCCTGCGGCGGCTGGCGGCGAATCCCGGCCGCGGGGTGAAGGCGGAGTTGGCGCCGAATCTGACCGATACCCGGTTTGCTTCATCGTAGCGGCTGGCGTTGAGGCCAGGCGTGCGGGCGCAAGGTTTCAGTTTTCGGTGTGGGGTACGGCGCATGGGGTGTTCTCCATGGCTTGGCGCCCCGCGTGCCAGTCGCCAGCTGGGGCGTTGCGGAGGTTTTTCGGGTGATTCCATTTGCTCACGGCATAAGCCCGTTGGCGGGATGGTTGATCGCCGGCGCGGGGGTGCTGGTAATTGGTTTGGCCAAATCGGGCTTTGGCGGAGGGCTGGGCATTGTGGGCGTGGTGGGGTTTGCCCTGGCCTTCGGCGCGCAAAAGGGCAACGCCATTCTGCTGCCGATTCTGATCGTCAGTGATGTGTTTTCGGTTTATTACCACTTTGGCACATGGAATAGGCAGATCTTAAAGGTAATGGCCCCGGGAACCCTCCTGGGCATTCTGATGGGGGCGCTGATTCTCTTGGCGCTGGTGCGGCCACGGGTGGATCCAGCGGCGCCGGTAAGCCGATTCGCCGGAGCCGCGCCCGGAAGCGGCCGGATGACGGTGCGGCCTGTACGCCGCAGCCAGAGCGGCAAGGCACGAAGGCGCGAAGACACGAAGGATGTTTGGGAAAAGCAGCAGGCGGCTACCGGCCAAAGTAACAAGGAACCGGCGGTTAATGATACAGGCCGGAAGACACCGCTTTCGGTTGCTTACGGCTCCCAGGGGACAGGCCGACACAGCGCTGCCAGAAACGCGGCGACGCGGGCCCCCGCGCGATCGGCACGAGATAAAACGACCTCGGCGTTGGACTTGATCACGGGTCTGATCAGCATCCTGTATGTGCTGTTGGATCAGGTGCGGGTGCGCTATGCGCCGCATTGGCATTGGCAGGCGACCTACAAGACCGGCCTCGTGGCCGGCCTGGCCGCGGGTACGGTTTCCACGTTGGCCAACGCGGCCGGTC
>JAKCCC010000102.1 GCA_021838985.1 Planctomycetota bacterium | reverse complement strand
AATCTTCGACATCGTAATCCCCTTTAAAAGAGAGCCAGTATTACCAGTTTCCAGGGTTAACTTCGTCGCCCTGGCGACTCCGCGATCTGTTTTCAGTGAACTGAACATGAAAGACTTCTTTGAAAAAGGTGGACTGCCGCCGTGGCGACTCGGTCCGCGGATAGCTGGCCCCGGATCACACGACCCCGTGTAAGCCCGCATCCGCCGAGGCGGGCAGGGCGTTCGACCTTGCGCGTCCTGAGAGTATTATACCCGACCTCATTTTCGATTTAACGCAAATCGCTTTCCGTTTAACGCAAGGCAGGTATGCTACGCCGCACACGGCTATCAATGATACATTCCAGAGGCCAGGCCAGCGTGCATCTGGCCCGGAAAAGCGGCGGGACGCCGCTTCTACTTTGGCGAACGGTACGCCTTAATAAGAGCCGTGTGTAGTATAGCCCACGGCGGCCCGCACCGCCGGGGCCTTATACTCCGTTTGGCCTGTAATGAGACATTTACTCTACGCAGCCGTTAATGGGATATCTGATTCGCCACTATTGCCGGAAAATCAGCATCTTTCCGCAGCCTTCGCTCCCTATAATGTGTCGTCAGAGGCCGTGTTGAGTATCAGTGAAAAGGCGGCCGGTCTGGAGACCTGCACCACAATAACGTATCGTCGGAAGCCGCGTCGAGTATATGCCGCAGGCCGTCAAGAAGGGAGCAGCCGTGGGCGGCCTGCCGGGCCGCCGGTGCGCCGAGCAGGTCGCCACAGTTTACCCGCTGCCGCGGGGCGACTCGCTGCGGCGAGATGCCCGACCCCCGGCTGGTGGCGCGGGGCATGCCGGCCATGGATCCGGCTTACCGCACCGCACGGAGTATTCCGGTGAACCCGCAGGAATATCCCATCCGGAAGGTGGCGCTGCTGTTTGAACCGAAGGGCGTTCAGCAGCGGATGTTGAGCGGCATCGGGCAGTACGCCGCCGAACGGCCCCATTGGCGGTGGAAAGCCCTGGCGCCCCACGACTCCGCGGTGGAACCGCTGCGAAAATGGCGGCCCGATGGGATCATCGGCATGATCGAGACGCCCAAACTCGCCGCCGCGGTGGTCCGCATGCGCAGCGCGGTGGTGGACCTGGCCCATTGGTACCGCCGGCCGCCGGGAGCGCGGGTCACCGTGGACAATGCCCAGGTTGGCCGGATGGCGGCCGCCTACTTTCTGGAGCGCAAATTCAGGCATTTTGGCTACGTTGGCCTGGCTGAAGCCTGTTTCGTCCAAGAACGCCTGCAGGCCTTTGCCGGGGCGCTGCGGGAGGCGGGGTTTTCCTGCGCCAGCCTTCTTATCAGGAAAAAGCCAGCCCGATCGCCGGCGTGGTCGGAGCCGGACCCCGAGGTGGGCCAGTGGTTAAATGGGCTGCCCAGGCCGGCGGCCATTTTCGCCTGCAACGACCAGGTGGGATTGACGGTCGTGGCCACGTGTGTGGAGCGGAAAATTTCCGTGCCCGAAGCCGTCGCTGTCCTGGGAGCGGACAATCATGAGTTGCTCTGCACGCTGGCGCACCCCGCGCTCTCGAGCATCCGCCTGCCGATGCGGCGCATGGGCTGGATGGCGGCGTCGCTGCTGGAATCGCTGCTGAACGGCCAGCGGCCGCCGGACCAGCCGCTGGTTCTGCCGTCGCCGGGCATTGTGACCCGGGCGTCGACGGCTGGGGTGATGGTGGCCGATCCGCTGGTGCGCAAGGCGCTGGACCTGATCCGTGTGAACGCCGGCCGACGGATGCAGGTGCCGGATATTGTCAGCGCGGTGCTGGTTTCCCGGCGGAACCTGGAATACCGATTCCGCAAGGAAATGGGCCGGGGCATTCACGAGGAAATTCAGCTGGCGCGGGTGGAGTTGGCCAAAAAACTTCTGGCGGAAACGGATTTCAAACTGATCGGGGTGGCCCGGCGCGCCGGCTTCGCCAGCGGCAGCCGGCTGAGCACAGCCTTCCAGCGCTACACCGGGCTTAAGCCCAGCGTTTACCGGCGGGAGATGAAGATGGGGTAAACAGGTGGGGCCATAAATCATGGCTCATTGTGGTAGGTGGAGGATCCGCCCCGTGGACACACTCCGATGTGCCGTCCTCCCGCCGCCACGACGACGCCGGCAGGACGGCAACTTACGGCACGTAGGACCGTGCCTGCTACTGCCACAGTTTGTAGCCGCACCCGGGTAAACCGCGAATTTCACCGCGGGCTTGACCGATTGCGCAGCGCGTCATATCTTGATCTAAGTTAGGAACGCAGAATGAATCATTGGGGGTTGGCCCGGTGGGGCAGGTCTCTTCCGACCGGGCCGGGACCCACCCCAGCCGCCGGGCGACGGATCAGCAGACCTGGAGGTCCGCACCACAACCACCGTCAACCACGGCATTGATTCCGCAGTCCTACTTAGCGCCTTCGCGGACCTGGTTAGGTCCAACCACAGGTGGAACAGGACCGGCGTATCGTTCGGCATATCATTGGCGCCGAAGTGAAAAGCATGTGCCGCGCCAGGCCGCATAAGCACACCGACGGGGGGGCGTGATGGGGATGGTTTTTCCGCGTGGCCGATGGCCCGATGTCTCCGGTTTGGCGGCAGCGGCGCCGGTGGGACGACACTGGCGGCGGTGGGGGCTGGCGGTGTTGGTTTTGTCCACGGGACCGGCGGTCAGTAGCGGCCAGGGCTTGCTCGCCGGCCAGGGGATCGTCAAACCGATCCAAGCCGCCGTCCACCGCCATGCGGCCATGATCACGATTCGCGGACCGATTGATCAGATTACCTGGGAATCCGTGCGCCGGCGCGTAACCGTGGCCCGCAAGCTCGGCTGCTCGTTGATTATCTATCGCCTCAACAGCGCCGGTGGCATGTTGGGGCCAGCGCTGAAAATTAGCCAATTTACCCGCCACATCGGCCTGCCCACGGTGGCGTATATTTCCGGTTCGGCCATTGGGCCCGCCGCGCTGATCGCCGTGTCGTGCCGCCAGATTATCATGGGGCCGCGGGCCAATTTGGGCGACGGGCAGGCCTTTGCGCTCCGCGGCGCCTTAGCCCGCCAGGCTGCCGCCAATCCGCAGCTCAAGTCGACGTCCGCGGCCTGGCGGGACCTGCAGGCCTCCGCCCACGCCAACGGCTATCCCATCCTGGTGCTGCTGGCCATGGTGGATAGATCCGTCCGCCTTGACGAAATGACCAACCCGATCACGCACCAGCGGCGCTTCGTGACGCCGGCGCAGCGGCGGGCTTTGCTGCGCCGGCGGCAAGCCGGCCCCAGCGGCGCCGTGGTGCATCCGTGGCATTTTGTTCGGCGGGTGAAAAAGAACGGGACGTTGTTATTGGCTGGTCCCCGGCTGGGGCGGCGCCTGGGTCTGGCCCAGGCGACCGCGCTGGGCAGCGATGATCTTCCCGCCCTCTTAAACATCACGGGGCGCCTGGAGGTGCTCCGTCTGGATTTTTGGGAGCGTTTGGCCCGCTGGCTGGCGGGGCCGGAGATTCGGTTTATTCTGCTGGTGATCATGGTGGTGGCGGGTTACATCGAGTTCAGCCATCCGGGCGTGCTTGTACCGGGGGTGATCGCCCTGGCGGCGCTGGGGCTGCTCTTCGGCGGCCCGCTGATTACCGGCCTGGCCAACTGGTGGGAAATCGCACTGGTCATCCTGGGCGTGGCGATTATTCTTTTTGATATCGTGCATTTCGGCGGATTGGGCCTGCTGGCCATCCCCGGTTTGATTCTGGTGTTGATCGGCCTGGTCAGCTCCTTTGCCTCGTTGGGAACCACCGGCATGTGGCATTCGCTGCAGACGGGCGGAGTCGTCGTGGCCGCGGCGCTGGTCTGTTCCAGCGCCATTATTATCCTGCTGGCCCGCTATCTGGAGATCACGCCGGGGCTGCGTCGGCTGGCGCTGCAACCGACCCCGGCGCCGGATCCAGCGCGGCTATTCCGCGAACCGGCCACAGTCGGACAAACGGTCTTTGTCGGGGCGGTGGGGCGTGCGGTTTCGGATTTACGCCCCGCCGGAAAGGCTCGTTTTGATGAGCAACTTATCGACGTGGTCGCCCAGGGCGAGTTCATCGCCCGCGCCACGGTGGTGGAAATCACCGAAATAAAGGAAAATCAGGTAGTGGTGATTGCGGCCGGGCGGCGATGATCGGGTTTCTAAGTAGGAACGCAGAATGAATCGTTGGGGGTTGGCCCTGTGGTGCCTGTGGTGCAGGTCTGTTCCGACCAGGCCGGGACCCACCCCAGCCGCCGGGCGACGGAGCAGCAGACCTGGAGGTCCGCACCACAACCACCGTCAAACACGGCGTTGATTCCGCGGTCCTACTTAGAAACCAGAAACTGCGAAGATGCCGATTGACCTTATAATCGCCGCGACTTTACTTTTCGTGGCCGCCGCCATTCTGCTGGTGGCGGAATTGGTGGTGCCCGCGCACGGTTTGCTGGCGGTTATCTGCAGCATTCTAACCGTGGGAGGAATGGTGACCTGTTTTTTCATCGGGCCGGCCGTGGGAATCATCAGCATCGTGGCGGTGATGATGGTCGGGCCGATCGTGCTGTACGCGGGGGTTAAATATTATCCTAAAAGCCCCGTGGGCCGGCGCGTGCTGATGCACCGGCCTTCGCCCGAGAGCATCAAGGGGTTTTCCGATCAGCACCGGGAGCTGGCCGGCATGACGGGGCGCCGCGGCGTAGCCGTCACCACGCTGCGGCCGGCCGGGGTATGCGTATTCGATGGCCGGCGCATGGCCAGCGTCAGCGAGGGCATGATCATCACCACGGGCACGCCGGTGGTCGTGGTTGGCGTGTCGGGGGCGCAAGTGGTGGTACGGGCGGTGACGCAAGGGTGACAGGTCGGGCCCGTCAAGAAATAACCTTTACATTTCCAGGGAACGTCGGTGTCTGGCGGGCGCGGAATGCTAAGCCGCGCGCGGCCTGGGGCGGCAGCGGTCGCTGAAAAGTGTCAAGGTTATTGATTGACAGTCCCTGACCGCCGCAGCGCCAGCAGGCCCGGCCGACGCCAGCGCGTTTTCCAGACGGCGTGGTTGGTGTGTTCTGTGATCCATAAATCGCAGCCGTCGGCGCCGCCAAAATGCAAATTCGATGGTTGGGCGAACGGCAGGGTGATCCGCTCGACGGGCGCGCCTGTGGAATCGAAAACCTCGATCCGTCCCCCGCCCCAGTTGGTCGCGAGCAGATTTCCGTCCACATCGAAATCGAGGCCATCCGGTCCACCGTGGTGATCGCCGCTTAAGGCCGCCCACACGCGCCGGTTCGCCACCTGGCCTGGGCCAAGGATGTCGAACGCCCAAAGTTTTTTGGTGTCCGTTTCCGCGACGATCAGGGTTCGTCCATCCGCGGTAACAGCGATGCCGTTGGAAAAGGCAAAACCGCCGTCAAGACGCAGGACCTGGCCCGCGGTGCTGCGTGTGAATACTTCTCCCACCGGTTTTTCGATGCTGGAGCCGGCCGGCGCCGTGAAGTACAAATTACCCGCCGGATCAAAGCACAGATCGTTGCAACCGCGAATCGGTTGGCCGTGATAGGTGGTTACCACCCGCTGGACCTTCCCTTCGGGGCTTACGCGGCAAAGGCCCAGCTTCATATCGGCTACCCAGAGCCGATCCTGGTCATCAACCATCAAGCCAGCCGGGATTCCGCCGGTATTCGCGTGCTCACGCCGCTGGCCATCGGGCTGAATTTCCAGCACCGATCCCTGGTTCGGCGCGACCACAAAAAATCGGCCCCGATGATCAAACATCGGCCCTTCGGCCCCGGGAATCCCGGTGGCGACCTGCGTGAATGGAAAATTTTCGGGCATACTGTTGGCTCCTCTTCTGACAATAGCGGGTTGCGTGAGTAACGGGTTGGAATCCCTGCGCTGCGGGCGTCCGACGATCCCACCCCCGGCAAGTCCGCCGAAGCGGATCCGCCTCCGTGCGGACCGGGGGCTATATACCCCGGCAAGGTCTCCAAAGGCGACTCCACGATTCGCCGAAGGTCGCCGTGGGCGGCTAAACTATGGCGCTTCCGTGCGGACCGGAGGCTATGTAATCTATTGGTTAGGGTCTCGCCGCCTTAGGCTTGCTGGGCCTTGGTAGCGAGGCGGCCGCAGGCAACGGCCAGTGCGCAAAATCTTCTAAAAAGTGGACGATCTCATCCACGACGGCGCCAAAAAGACTTTTTCCTTTTTCGGCCGTCGCCTGGGTCGGCGTCCCGATACTTCCTGGCGCCGTAAAGCGCGCAAAACGATGAAATACCGCCACCCGTCCCCCCGCGGCGGAACTGTCCACCCACGCGTTCTTGAGCCGATCGACCACATCCCGTGCCTGGGCCTGATGAACCAGCTCCGGGCGCAAAAATAACATCAAGGAGGTTTCGTATTCACAGGCGTGGGACAAAGCCTCGCTGGCCATGCCGTGGCGATTTGGGGCCATGGCCGCCCGGCCCACCTGCCACCATGACGCCAACGCCAGATGGCAGGCATCCGCCTGATCGTCGGTGGCCACCAATTCGGACAACGCCTGCGCCACGGGTGTTTCATTGCCGCCATGACCATTAAGGAAAAAGAAGCGCTTAAACCCGGCGCGCAGCACACAGCGCGCCAGATCCTGAATCACCTGCGTATACAACGATGGCCGCAGGCTGATCGTTCCGGGAAAATCAAGATGATGGTGCGACGAGCCGACCCATAACGCCGGCGTCATCAACACCTGGTTCCCCAGGCGCTGTTCCACCCGCTCAGCGATGGCCGCTACCTGAAACGTATCGACCAGAACCGGCAGGTGGCGGCCATGCTGTTCACAACTGCCCAGGGGAATCACGACGGGAATACGCTTATCGAGTCTTTGGATCACCGGCCAGGATTGTTCGTGCCATTGCATGGAGGCCTCCTTTACTTAATGTGCGCCTCCTATCGCGAGGG
>JAKCCC010000101.1 GCA_021838985.1 Planctomycetota bacterium | reverse complement strand
CCAAACCCACAACCCCTGCGTCGCAGAGTCGCCGGGGTGGCCTATGCCGGGGGTGGATTCTTCGCCGGAAACCGGGGATTCCCCGCAGGCCAAAATCTTCGCGCCGCGCGAAGAAACACGGCCATTGTGATACGGACCAGCTTTCCAGAATGTAACCAGAGTAACGACGGGGGACGGGTCACAGAAGGTAACGAAGGAAACAAAGGCGGTTCCAGCTCTTCGCCCCTTGATAAATCCGCTCGTGCCCTGTTATCCTTGAGCGTATGTGGGTGGAGCGTAGATTCGGTCGGGAACGGCCGCTTAGACGGGACAATGCTGTGATGAACGTCGACGAGAAGAGCCTGCGGGAAATCGTGCGCCGGGTACTTTCCGTGGTCCGGCCAGCGAAGATCATCCTGTTCGGTTCCGCCGCCACCAGCCAATTGACCGAGGGTAGTGACATCGATCTGTTAATCGTCGAAGCCGACACCAGCAACCAGCGCAGTGAATATCTGGCCATCAGCAAAGCCCTCTGGGGCCTGCCGTATCCGTTCGATATCGTTTTTATCGCGGCGGACTGGTTTGAACGGAGCAAGAACGTCGCCGGCGGGATCGCCTACCCGGCCCACCAATACGGGAAAGTGATCTATGAAGCCGCCGGATGAGGACGCACGCCTTAAACTCGTGCAGGAGTGGTTCTTCAAGGCCGATCACGACAAGGATGCCGCCGAGGCGCTGCTGGTGCGCGAACCGCCGCTGTTGTTCGCATCCTGTTTTCACGCGCAACAGGCCGCCG
This sequence comes from Planctomycetota bacterium, assembly GCA_021838985.1. Classification (GTDB taxonomy): domain Bacteria; phylum Planctomycetota; class Phycisphaerae; order WQYP01; family WQYP01; genus JAKCCC01. Next base: position 6,154 of record JAKCCC010000101.1, on the reverse strand, counting down.
AGAAATGGCTGAAGGCCTTACTGACTTGGTGGGAAATTGAACCGCCCAAAACGCACAATATCGGCCAACTCCTCCGCCTGGCTGCTTCCCGCGACGCTCCCTTCGCGGAGAGTCTGCTGAATGCCGTCGCCCTGAACCCGTATGCCGTTGTCAGCCGCTACCCCGGTGATCAGCCGGAGCCGAGCAGGCAGGAGGCGCAGCAGGCCATCGGCGCCGCCTGTGCAGTCCGCGCTGCGGTGCTGGGGGTCCTTCCGGCGCGGTTTGGCCCCTCCGCCGCCGAGCGCACGTGAACCGGCTGAACCGAGGCTAACGCCTCGCCCTGGGCCGGGCGGCAAAGCAGCGGGCCAAGCCATCCGACATCGATGGTTACAGCTGGGAACTGGCGGCGTGGCTGCACATGGTGTGCGGGAAATGATGGCCGGGAGCTTGACTACCGATAACCCAGCGCGGTGGGGCCGCAACCAAAATATATAGCCCCCGGTCCGCACGGAGGCGGACCCGCTTCGGCGGACTATGCCGGGGGTAACGCGCCACCGCCGAACCTGCTGTTCTCACGACGAACAAAACTTTTCCCATGGCGCAAGGATTTCGAAGGATTGTGGCGCAAAGGCCGGGCGATAGGATACGCCGTTGCGGCACGCCCTGGGGAGGCCGCGGGCATGGCCAGAAGAAGAGGTCGATATTCCTATGAGCGTTATTGCGATTGATCTGGGCAATACCCGTATTGGTATGGGATTGTATACGCGGGCTAAAAGCGCCGATCCGGCCATCCGGATCGGTGTCGAAGCCATGGAAACGCAGTTGCCGTCGGCGCTGGAAAAACTGATCGGGTGCAGCCGCGCGGGCGCGAATCCGGCCCCGGATGGAATAGTGCTGGCCAGCGTTAATCCGCCGCTCACGGCGCGGGTCGTGGAGTTGGCGCGGCACGCTTCGGGTTGCGTGCCGGCGCTGATCGGCGTGGACCTGGACATTCCGCTGCGCAGCCGCCTGGCCGACCCGCGCACCGTTGGCGTGGACCGGTTGTTAGGGGCTTTGTGCGCCTACGTTAACACGCAACAGGCGTGCGCAATTATCAGCGCTGGCACCGCCCTGGTGGTTGACTGTATCGATGCGGAAGGCGTGTTTTTAGGCGGAGCGATCGCCCCCGGTCTGGTCATGGCCGCCAAGGCCCTGCAGGCGGGCGCGGCGCAATTGCCGCTGGCCTCGCTGGCGGCGCCGGACGCCCCACCGGGCGACTCGAGCCGGCCCCCGGCGCCCTTTGGCCGCGATACCATGGAAGCTTTGAATCTGGGCCTTTATGCGGCGGCGCGCGGAGCGGTGCGGGAGCTGTTGGAGCGTTACGCTGAACATCTCGGTTCGTGGCCGCACGTGGTCGCCACGGGTGGCGACGCCCGACGGGTGCTGGATGCCAGTGGTCTGGTGGATTCGTTCATTCCCGATCTGGTGCTGCAGGGCGCGGCTTGGGTTTGGGAACATCATCATGGACGAAAGGATGAAGGGTGAAGTAAGAAGGAAAAAAACCAGCCCATGCAACCATAAACCACAAACCATAAACCATGAACCATAAACCGGAACCTCCGGGCGACTTTCCGGCGGGGGCGGCTTATGATAGAAAGTGACGCCTCGGAAGGGAACCACCGGCGATGCCAAAACGAACAGATATAAAAAGCATTCTGATCATCGGCTCCGGGCCGATTGTGATTGGGCAAGGCTGCGAATTTGATTATTCGGGCACGCAGGCCTGCAAAGCCCTCAAAGAGGAGGGCTACCGCGTGATCCTGGTGAATTCCAACCCCGCCACCATCATGACGGATCCGGAAATGGCGGACCGCACTTATATTGAGCCTATCACCGTCGAGGCCGTCACCAAAATTATCGCGCGGGAGCGTCCCGATGCCCTGTTGCCGACGCTGGGCGGACAAACGGGTTTGAACGTATCCGTGGCTCTGGCCGAAGCGGGCGTATTGGAGCGCTACCAGGTGGCGATGATCGGGGCCACGCGGGAAGCCATTCAGCGGGGCGAAGACCGGCGTAAATTCAAACAAACCATGGAGGCCATCGGCCTGCAAGTTCCGCGCAGCGGCCTGGCCTACAGCATGGAGCAGGCGCGGGATATCGTGCGCGATACCGGTCTGCCCTGCATCATCCGTCCCTCCTTCACGCTCGGCGGCACGGGTTCCGGCATCGCCTGGAATATGGAAGAATTTGAAACGCTCGCCCAGCGCGGCCTGGACGCTTCCATGATCAGCGAAATCCAGATCGACCAGTCCCGGCTCGGCTGGAAGGAATATGAACTGGAAGTCATGCGCGACCGCGCCGATAACGTGGTGATCGTCTGCAGCATCGAAAATTTTGATCCGATGGGCGTGCACACCGGCGACTCCATCACGGTGGCCCCCGCCCAAACCCTTACCGACAAGGAATACCAGCGCATGCGCGACGCCGCCATCGCGGTGATTCGCGCCATCGGTGTGGAAACCGGCGGCTCGAACATCCAGTTTGCCGTGCAGCCGGACACCGGGGAAATGGTGGTCATCGAAATGAACCCGCGGGTGTCACGCTCCAGCGCTCTGGCCAGCAAGGCCACCGGCTTTCCGATCGCCCGCATCGCCGCCAAGCTGGCCGTCGGCTATACGCTGGACGAACTGCCCAACGATATCACGCGCCGCACCGTGGCGTGCTTCGAGCCGTCCATCGATTACGTGGTGGTGAAAATTCCGCGCTGGACTTTTGAAAAATTCCCCGATGCCGATGAAACGCTCACCACGCAGATGAAGAGCGTCGGGGAGGCGATGAGCATCGGGCGCACGTTCAAGGAAGCGCTGCAGAAAGGAATCCGCTCCATGGAGGTCAAGCGTTTCGGGTTGGGCCTGGACCGCAACGACAAATGGTGGCGGTGGGCGATGGCCGGTGAAGGGCGCGGGCCGACGGACGCTCGGATAAGGGCTGACCCGGACGCGGAGAGCCGGGGACGCCCAGACGCGGCGCGGGAGGACCCGTCCGTGACGCCGCCCGCGGCGGCGCTGGGCGACCGGGGGGCGTTTGTCACCCGCACCGCCGCGCTGGAGCAAGCCGCCCAAAGCTGGCCGATCCCGCGGGAAAAGCTCCAACGTAAACTTTCCAGCCCCTGCCAGGGCCGGCCCTATTACATCCGCTACGCCTTCAAAATGGGCTATTCCATCGATCAGGTTTATGAACTGACCAAAATTGACCGCTGGTTCCTGGCCGCAATGAAACAGCTCGTGGACTTTGAAACAACCCTGCACGCCGCCCGGCTCAACGCGGCGGCGCTGGTCGCGGAAGGCGCAGCGCCCGTAGGCGGAGAACCGGAAAATCCACAGATGCCGCCTATTTCCCCAGCGCGGCCTGCGGACCGCGGCCAAACCCAATCCACAGATTACCCAACGCGGCGAAGCCGCAACAATATATATAGCCCCCGGCTTGCCGGGGGTGGAGGTCCGTCGGACGACCAGAATCTTTACGCCGAACAAGAATCTTCACACGGCGCGAGCCAACACGCGGATCGTGATGCCGATTGGTCGGATGGGATAGACCGCCAGGCACGCGCCGACGGCGAAACGAGAGCGGCGCGTAGCAGCCAGGATGGGGTGGTCAGCGCTGCGGAAAGCGCCACCCGCCGCCGGGAGGATTTTGCCGTTCTGCTGCGTCAAGCCAAAGAGTGGGGCTATTCGGACATCCAACTGGCCACGGTTTGGTCGCTGACGGCGGGGCAGGTTCGCGCTCTGCGGCAGCGGTTGGAAATCGAACCGGTGTACAAACTGGTGGACACCTGCGCCGCCGAGTTTGAGGCGGCCACGCCGTATTATTACTCCACCTATGAAAGGCCGGCGCTGTGCCGCCAGGGGGCGCGCACCACCCGCTGCACCGATGATGAAATCCGCCGCAGTGACCGCCCCAAGGTGATCATTCTGGGGGGTGGACCGAATCGCATCGGACAGGGCATTGAGTTTGATTACTGTTGCGTCCAAGCGGCCTTCGCCTGCCGTGACTTGGGCCTGGAAAGCGTGATGATCAATTCCAATCCCGAAACGGTCAGCACGGATTACGACACCTCCGACCTGCTATTTTTCGAGCCGCTCACCCACGAGGATGTGCTTAACGTGATCGAACGCCTTAATGGCCGCCCGCTCGGCCAGAGCGGCGGATGGGTTAAGGGCGTGATTGTCCAATTGGGCGGTCAAACTCCGCTGAATCTCGCCCGTGGCCTGAAGGATGCCGGAGCGCCCATCATCGGCACCACGGTGGAGGCGATCGAAACCGCGGAGGACCGCGACCAATTCAACCGCCTGATCGCGACGCTGGGCCTGCGGCAGCCGGAAGGCGGCATTGCCTACAGTGCCGAGCAGGCCCGCCAGGTCGCCGCCCGCATCGGCTATCCGGTGCTGATGCGGCCCAGCTACGTCCTGGGCGGGCGGGCCATGGAAATCGTATCCGATGAAACCCAGCTGAACTATTACATCCGGCATGCGGTGGAAGTGGCCGACGAACATCCGGTGCTCATCGACCGCTTCCTGGCCGACGCCACGGAAGTGGATGTGGACGCGATTGGCGACGGAGGCGCCTACCTGCCCATCGGCATCATGGAACATATTGAAGAAGCCGGCATCCACTCCGGCGATTCCGCGTGTGCCCTGCCGCCCTTCAGCCTGCCGGCGGCAATCGTCGCGGAAATACGCCGCATCACCCTGGACCTGGCCGGCGCCCTGCAAGTGCGTGGCTTGATGAATGTGCAGTTTGCGGTGAAAGACGATCAAATTTATGTTCTGGAAGTCAATCCCCGCGCCAGTCGCACCGTGCCGTTCGTGAGCAAGGCCACCGGCGTGCCCTGGGCCCGGCACGCGGCCAAGCTGATGTGCGGTCAGACCCTCGCGGAGTTGGGGCTGACCCGCGCGGTAGCGCCGCGCCACCATGTGGCGGTCAAGGAAAGCGTGTTCCCTTTCAACAAATTCCCGGGGGTCGATGTGATTCTGGGGCCGGAGATGCGTTCCACCGGCGAGGTGATGGGGATCGACCGGACGTTCCCGGTGGCGTACGCGAAGTCGCAGATGGCGGCCGGGGCCAGCCTGCCACTCACCGGCACGGTTTATATTTCCGTCCGCGACGCTGATAAGAAGGCCATCATCGCCCCGGCGCGGCGGTTGGCCGCGGCTGGTTTTGATTTAATCTGCACCGCGGGAACCTACCAGGCGCTTGCCGCCGCCGGCGTCCCATGCCGCCGCATCAACAAACTCGGCGAAGGTCGGCCGAACGTAATCGACGCACTTAAGAACAAACAGGTGCAACTGTTAATCAACACGCCGACCAGAAAGGGGCCGACCACGGATGAGGGCCGCATCCGCGCCGCCGCGGTGCTGCACAACATTCCCATCATCACCACGATCACCGGCGCCGAGGCCGCCGCCGACGCTATTTTAAGCCTCAAGGCCGGCGACTGGTCCGTGCGTTGCATCCAGGAATATTACCTTGAAGATCGGGCCGGATCCGCCGCCGGTACCCACGAGCCGGCCGGTGTCCCGGCGTCATAGTACGAACGGCTCACGCCAAGCCTTGAAGGCTCTTCAACCGCCTCTTACGCGAACGCGCAAGGGCTGCTCACCTCCGCGCTTATCCGTCCGATCCGTCTGATCCGCGGTTCATCGCCTTGCGCCCTTTTCACCCGGCGTGGCGAACGCTTCGCGCTGGTCCGCCCGTCATTTGCCCATCGCCAGGAGCTCCGGCGGAACCAGATCCGTCACGAACTCGCCCATCGGCATGTGGTCCGGCGCCAAGGGTTGCAGGAACGACTGCTCCACCTGCTGGAACTGAACGGGCGTAATGCCCAGCTCGTAAATCGCGTGGATGATCGTTCGCAGGTGCTGCAGATCGAACCAGGCCAGGCCCAAGGTGTTGCTGGTGGCCTGATTAAGCTTCACATAGCGCCAGAAGCTTAACTTGCCGCGGTCCCCCGCCGGCACCTCGCGGCGGTACATGGTGTAGGCCTGCGAGAGCGTCTCGTGGATGCCCGCCTTTTGATGCGGGATCCGGACCCATTCGGTGCGGCGGAACCACTGCGTGGGCCACCACAGCGGCGCCTGGCGCGGAATTCGCCGATAGAACAACTCGCGATACGCCGTCAGCAAGACGCGGGCCTGAT
>JAKCCC010000100.1 GCA_021838985.1 Planctomycetota bacterium | reverse complement strand
GGCGATCTTTTCCGCGACGGAGCGCAGCGCCGGGTCGCTGATCCTGTCCATATCCAGATATTTGGCCGGCCCCGGATTCGCCATCGCCGCACCCTGACCGGCAACGTCGACGGCGGTGGTGGGACCAACCTGCGGGGACTCAGCAAGGACCATTCCGGCTCCGCTTCGTTTACACGTTCGACCAGGGTTGAGCGCGCCTTGCTTTTCCAATGGACACAAACCACGCCCAACGCCGCAATACTTTGATTATAAGCCTTCCCGGCGCTCTCGGAAATGTCGTGCTAAACTTATCGTAGCAGCGCAATCCGGGTAGCTCAACGATGCGGACGGCAGGCAACATCATTTTCCCGCTGGCGATTCTGACGGCGATCGGGGTGCTGCGTCCCGCCGCGCCAGTCGGTGGCCCCACGCCGAGTTGCCGCCTGGTGGCCAAACCCGCGAACCGCCAGACTTTTAACGCCTACGTCGACGGGCGCCTGGCCACGGTGCTGGCCGGTTTGACGCGAAGTGGGAATTTTCGCCGGGCCCGGCATCAGCTGGCGGCACTTTTTGATCTGGCTATCGGATACAGCTTGCGGCATGATACGCGCATTTTGCGGCGTGTGGATTTGGCCCGCCGTTTGATCCGGCAACTGACCCGCGTACCGGGCCGGCAGCGACGGCTCGCGCTGCTGACATTTTTGCAGCACCATCGGGAACTGGAGTCCACGCTGGTTTTTCTGATTTCACCGGGGTCCCCTCCCGCCCGTATTTATGCTCTGCTGGACCGTTTGCACCGCCGCCTCGGCGCGTCGGTCCTGCAATATCCGAACCTTACCGCGGCGATCTGCACGGTGTTGTATCAGCCTCTGACCCGGCACATCAATGCCAACGTCGTCCATTCGCCTGATCCCGTTGCGCTATTTCAATATTTGGTCCGACACCGCCGGAAATTGCTTTATGGGCTTCGTCGGCTTCCCGCCCGGCTGCTGGTCCGTGTGGTAGACCCACTGGTCAGCACCAGGGATCTGCGCTGGGCGCTGGCCCATTTTCATGGGGATCGGTGGGTGGGCCAGTTATTTTTCCGGATCCCCTACGACTATGCCGAGGTGCGGCACGGTCCTACGAAAGTCCCGGCTGGGCGATATACGCTGCGGTATATTTTCCACCATGGCGGCGTATGCGCGGATCAGGCCTTTTTCGCCGCTGAAGTGGGTAAGGCGATCGGCGTACCGACTGCTTATGTGCTTGGCCGTTCCAGTGTAGCCGGCCATGCCTGGGTGGGCTTCCTGCAGATCGCGGGCCGCCAGGGACGGTGGAACTTTACGGCCCGCTATCCGCAATACCAGGGTGTGGCGGGGTTAACGGAAAGCCCCCGGACACGACGGATTGAGCCCGAATCCATGGTCTCGCTTTCCGCCCGCTTTATCGGCACGACCCGGCACCAGCGCTGGACCAGCGCTGTTCTGACCGACGCGGCCCTGCGCTTGATCGCCTTGAAAATCACTGGAGCGTCGTTTGCCCCGCCCCCTCCGCCAGCCGGGGTTTTCGCCTGCCGCGACCGCGCCCGGCCCAATACCGTGATGGAGGAACTCGGCTGGCTGCGGCGTGCGGTCAAGATTTGCCCCGGGCGGACTTTGGCTTGGTTAACGGTCGGTTTTCTGGCTCGGCAGGGCCGGTTGACGCTGGCCGAAAAAGAAATTTGGTCGCGACGGCTGCTGCGTCTATGCGGTGGACGCGCCGCCGACTTTGCCCTGGCCGTGCTGACTCCCATGGTGCAATCCATCCCAGACCCGGTCCAGCAAAACCGGATTTGGAACCGCCTCTTCACCCGCCTCGCCGCGCGGCGCTTGGAGCTGGCGGCGCAGGTGCGCATGGATCAGGCGGCGATGTGGCGCCAGGCCGGCCATGATAATCGGGCCGGTCGGTGCTATCTGGATGTTATCAACCACTACGCCAACGCCGGCCCGATTGTGATCAGCGCTTTACGCCAGGCGGCAGCGCTATTGCGGGTGCAACACCAGGCTGCGCACATCCTACCCTTGTATGAACAGACCTGGGCGAAAATCCGCCCTCCGCCGCGTCTGGCGAATCCGTTCCTGCGGGAGAGCAACTGGTACCGTGTGGGTTCCCTGTTGCGGAAACAGTTGCGGGCCGCCGGCCGGCTGCGGCAGGCGGACCAGGTGCAGGCCCAATTGCGAGCCGCCGCCTATACCACCGCTCCGCGCGCCGACGCTTCGCAACGTTAGCCGCCTTTTGTCCCGGGAGTTTAGCTCGACTGTTGCCGATTTCGGATGAACCGGAAAGCGTGGTTTCACTGGCCTTTTAAGATGGCGTGGATTTTTTGCACACCCGTGTAGGAGACGGGGTGTGCAAAAACTCGCATTGCCACCGCGATTTCCGAAGGATTCGACCGTTTACGCCCCTAACCAATGGCAAAAGTCGAGTTTAGGTTACGCCGCTTTTCTACTGCGTCCACAACCTTTCGCAGTATCTCCGTTCCGGCGCGGCTTAGCGCCGCACGCGTCCGGCAGCGCTAAGCCGCAGCCGGCGGGTGGGTTCCCGCCACGCCTTGCCGCTGCGTAACGTGGCCACACCATCACGTAGGCGAGATGCTGGGCCACGGCCACGCTGGCGATCCTTTTCCGCTCCGGCCGGCCATCCCCAGTTTCCCCGCGCCATGAAGCACGCCGATTGCGACACAGCGGTTGTATGAACTATCCCGGTTAGCCCGGCGGCCCGTACGCCGGGTGCCCCCCCGCCGCCCCGTAGAGCCGACCCCCCATCGGCCAACTCGCCTATAAATGGCCGACCCGCGAAGAGAAGAACAAGGAAATCAGCTGACTGCCCCCAGCTTTCCTATCGGCGCTGCGGAAACCGCAACCGCCCCGAACCTTTCAGGCATTCAGGAAGATCCGCCAATTCGAGCCGGGGTCGGCCTCCCCGGGGAGCTCGCCAATAAGCCCACCCGGCCGAACTATATCGACCCTGGGAAACTGGTTCGTCGGCACGGTCCCCCCGGCCCCTTCTGTCCGTTGCGACGGATCCTGCAGCTGGTTCACCGAAGCCGCCGACAGGTCGCGCACATTGCACGTCTTTCGCATGACGTCCCTGATTTCCCGGCTCAGGCCAAGATGTGGGTAATCCTCGACAAAACCCGGTTGATCCTTGTCAAACGGGCTGGCCACGACCATATGACCATTCTCCGCGTACCGCCGATTAAGCGCCGGCTGGACGAGGTAGTCCGTAACCGGCCAATCGCCACCCAGCAATAACCGGTCGTCCCGGATAAGGATATTCCACACGTCGGGTCGGCAGGCGCGTACAAGGCACGCCACCAATACGCTGTCCGGATCAATGATGCGGATATATTTATCCGGCGCTGCCTGCATGGCCAACCATTTGCGCCACGCGTCGCCAAGTCCCCGACGTAGCGAGCGCGGTGTAAAAGAAAAGCCGGACTCCTCCACGTTGGCAAGGTCATGCTCCGGCATAGGGCGGTCGAGCGTGAAGGGGGCGGACGCGAGCTTCCCCGCGAACCTGTCCCATATGAGTTGGCGCCCGTCGGCGCGAGGCGCCCCGGCATTCTTCCGCCCATCGGCACAAGCCTGCCCGCCCTTTCCCTGAGCATCGGCGAGGTGGGCAGTCAGGCCAAAACAGTCCTTCTCGGGATCCTGGCCCGTCCATTGGAACATCCGCCGGCGAACGCGATCCAGCAAAGGCCACCACTGCTCAGCGGCCAACGGCGGTATAACAAGTTCCTCGCGGCACAGGCGGGCCGTATCGAAACCGGCGAGTTGCTCCCTTGCCGCCATTGCCGCGGCGCGCCGCTGAACCTCAATATCCCCGTGGATATGCCTCCCCACTTCGCTTCCGGCACCCTGCGGTCCGGCGGCGGGGACGCCGCGTTCCTCGGGCGGGCCGGCGTTGCGGCCCCGCTCCTGTTTCAACAGTAGCTCAATTTCGGCCTTTCGCGCCTGCCGTTTTTCGCGCGGTTCCACTTGCTCCAGTGCCCTTTGCTGCAGCGCACCCCAGTCACCGCTGGTGATGCAGATAACGTAGCCGAAGGCGGGGAACCGGCGAATAAAGTCAAGGCTGCCGGTGACCAGACTCACGAACTGATTCTTTTGTGCCGCATCCTCCAGCCGATCGTCATCTTCAATGCAGATAATCACACGCAGCTTATTGAACAAGAGTGCTGCCGACAACGCGCCGAAAAGCTCCTCGCTCGGCGGGCGCAGCCCGAGCCCGAGAGCCTCGGTGAGCCATCGGTAGCGCCCGTCACCGACCATCGCGCGGGCGAAGGCGCCGGCGGCGCCGCTGAATGGAAAGGTATCTATTCGGTCGCGAACCAGACGCACGGCACACTCGATTGCGCCCCGGACTGCCGCCTGGGCCGTCTCGTATTCCCACAGCGACAGGTATACGAACCGCAGCTCGACTTCGCCCTTGGCTTCCGGCAGCCCGTCCGCCAGCCTCAACAGCGATGATTTGCCCCCACCGCGCTGGCCGATTAAAGCCAGCGTCCTGGCGCTGCCGTCTTGATGCGTGGGGTGAAGGCTCGCCAGAACCCGTCGTGGCGGCGGCTCGAACCCGAATAGGTCGCGCTCGCCAGGCTGTACCGGCTCATCGTTTCCTCCAAGCCAAGGAACAATTTCAGCGTCGCTTGCCCTCAATGCCGGCGGCGTCGCGCCGTCGCCTGCGCCCCTGGGCGTGTCGCCGCGCTGCCCATCCGAATCCGATGGGGCCGTCGCTCCCAATGGCGTGGCCCCGCCGGCCGCAGATCCGGGACCGCTTGCGGCGCCGACAAGCGCCAGCGTTGCCTCTTGAATCCCGCGCTTTTCCCGGCGTATCGCGCCGGCGCGCAAGGATGTATCGTCCACTGGCAACGGCGTAAGCTCTCCGCCCAGCCAACCCGCCGTGCGCAGGCGCCTGCCGTAACAGGCCAGCAGCCTGGGCAGCAGGGCTTGCCACAGCCCCGACGCGATGCCGCACGAGATCACCGCGCCCCACAACCACACCCAACCGTGCGTAAAAACAGCACAGACGCGCTGAAAACCCGGTGCAAAAGCGGAATGGACCCGCGGCGGCGCCGGCCCGATCAGCCATAGCCCCGCCCAGAACACCAACACGGCAAGGGCAGCCGATACCCAGGTCGGCGGGATACGGAACCGACTGCCGAGGATCGCACCCAACCCAAAACCGTTTCCCAACAAACCGAATGCGCCGGCAACCACAACGACAGTCGCAACAGCGAACGGCGCCACACCCCAAAGACCGCCGGCCGCAACGAGCCGTTCCAGGACCGCCTCCGCCAGCACCGCCGTCAAGGCCGCCGAGAATACCACTGTCGCGGCCATGAGCAGCCACGCCCAAAGGCCCAGTCGGCAACGCCAACCTCGCAAAGCGCTCGGTGCTGCCATGCGCTACCCACCCTTCCGCCTCGGCCTGTCAGTCACGCGCTCACCTCGCTTTCGCCAGATTCTCGAAAACGCGCTGATACTCACCCGCACGCAGCACGGTGTCGTAAAGCCCGACATCCTCCCCCGCGTGCCTGTTGATGCCCACATACACCAGGCTGGCGTCCTCATACCGCTTGAACTTGTAGACCGCGTCGTTCATCAACGCACTGTTGAACAGCCCTAAGCTTACCAGAACCTCGAAGTCTTTCACAGACAGGCCGGTGACTTTCTTGAACAGCCCCGGCTCGAGCTGCGTGATGACATCGCGCAGACTGCGTTCCCGGTAGTCCGTCAGGTACATGAAGACCGGCACGCGGGTCGCAAACTTGACGAGCTTCTCCTGAATCTGTTTCCGTTTACTCTTGTATTCTTTCTCCTCCTCCGTGAGTTCTTTCCGCTCACGCGGAGCCATTTCCCCGTCGTTCTTCTCCCTGCGGGCCTTCTTCACGGCCTCGGACTTGTTGATGATGGTCTCGAGGTCCCGGTTCAGGTTGCGGAACCCTTCAATGCTCATCAACGCCGCCATCGCCGCCTCATTGGCCATCAGTCGCTGCAGTGTCGCGTTATCGACGTTCACGAGCAACGCGCTCTCCCATCGCCGGGCTAACAGCGTTGCCGAGGTCCCGCTCATGGCGATGTCCAGAATGCCAGCCGCATCCATCCGCTTCATCGAACTGCCGTCATAGGCCAGAACCGGCAGAAAGCTGATGAACTCTTCGACTTTCTTCTCAGGGTTGCCCTCGTCCACGTTCAGCCGGCAGCTGTAATCGGCGATCTGACGCAGCGCCCGCTCCGGCGCGAAGTCGAACACGTAACATTCTTTCTTGATGATGAGTTCGTCGTTCGGCGAATCGCCATCCGGATTGCGCACGGTCCACGGCGACTGGACGCGGAAGGCCGCCTGGAAATAAGTTTCCGGCGTGGATGAATTGCGGAGCATGAAAATGCCGGTCCACGGCCGCACGGTAACCCCGGTGGTCAGCTTGCCGCAGGACAGGGTGATGGTCTTCGTGTTCAGCGGATCACCCATCGCTTCGAGCACCGGCGGCAGCGCCTCCACGCCGATGCCGGCACTCGTGCCCGCCGCAACGATGATCCCATAGTCGTGGTAAAAACGGTTCTGCTTTTGCACCAGCAGGTTCCGCATGGCCTGGCAGGAGGCCACGCTTGGCAGGAACCAGAAAGTGTGCGAAAGAATGTTCAGAAGCCGCACGTCTGAAAACGGCATGGGCGGCTTCCTCGCGCCCAGTTTAAGATTGTCAACGGTCGTCGCCTGGAACGCCCCCCGGATCAGATCCAGCCATTTCTGAACCTCATCCTCGTACTTGAAATGAGCATCGTTATTGATTCCCTCCGCCGAGAAAAACACGTTCAAGTCGAACTCGTCGAACTCGCCCTGCATGGCGATCTCCCGAATGGCGTCCGGCAGTTGATACGTCATCAGGACCATGCGCGGCAGACAGGCGTAGGGATTGTCATTGCCGCTCCACCTCTGCTTCGCTCGCTGCTCGTCCGAGTAGGTCCAGTTGTATATCTGCTCT
>JAKCCC010000099.1 GCA_021838985.1 Planctomycetota bacterium | reverse complement strand
CCCCAGTAGCGTGGTAGGATTAACAGGGAGTGCGGCATGTTGTTCAGACGCAAGTTGATCCGCAAAGCCTCGCTTGGGACCGTGGAGGATCTGGGGGAGGGGCGAATATTCTATCGGCTTAAGGCCGGTATGAACTTTGCACTCGCGCCACTTTTGCGGACGGAATTGCTTGAGATCGCGGATCATTATCAGCCGCGCAAAATGATTTTTGAATTGGAGCAATTGAGCTGTTTCAGTGGTGCCTGCCTTGCCATTCTGGTGGAGGTACTGCGGCATCTGCCGGCGGGAGCGCAATTTTACATGGCGCATGTAAATAAAAACTTTCGGGGGATCATTAAAATCGGGCATCTCGAAGAGATGGTCGTAATTGTGGACGATATGCCCGTCTCGGAAGCGGTGGAACTGTTAGCCGGTTCTTCCTGTCCGATCCCGGCCAGTTGTCCGAGGGGCGAGGGACCCGCGCGGGAGACCTCGGTCCGCCCTGATGCCGGAGGTGCCGATGCGCCAGGTCGTTGAATACTTCGGAGATTTTTTCTGGCTGCTGCTTGATACGCTGCGGGCCATCAGGCCGGCCTTATGGACGGGGCGCGGACGAACGTTGGCTTGGCATAATTTATGGGTACAGATGAACCGCATCGGGGTGGAAAGCATTCCGATTGTATGCCTGGTTATGTTTTGCATCGGGGCCATCCTGGCCCTGCAGATGGCCCCGGAATTGGCCAAGTTCGGCATTGTGCCGGTGACCGCAGATGTCGTGGCTCTGGCGACATTTCGCGAAATGGGACCGCTGGTTTCGGCGGTGGTAATGACCGGCTTTGGAGGAGCGGCGATCGCGGCGGAAATCGGCACGATGGTGGTGGGAGAGGAAATCGAAGCCCTGGAGGCCATGGCCATCGACCCCATCCGCTTCCTGGTGGTGCCGCGTGTGCTGGCCGGCATGGTGACCATGGTGGGTCTGACCGCGGTGGGAGATTTGGCGGCCATGGTTGGCGGGATGGTTACGTCGGCCTGGCTGCTGCATCTGGGAGCCATGCAATATATCCATCATGCCCTGACGATTTTGAAGGTGGGGGATTTTTTGACCGGACTGGTAAAGGCGGCGGTGTTCGGGTTGCTGATCAGCGCCATCGCCTGTTTGCTTGGATTAAAAGTCCGTGGTGGGGCGGAAGGGGTCGGGCTTAATACGAGCCAAACGGTGGTCTTCACCATTGTGGCGTTGATTGTGGTGGACCTGCTTTTTACATCTTTGTTCTTTTATCTGGGCGTGTAATGCCGGAACCATTGATTCAATTGAAGGGCGTTCGGAAAAGCTTCGGTAGGAAGATGCTGTTTCGGGATCTGGACCTGGACATCATGCCCGGCGAGACTCTGGTGATCATGGGGCCCTCCGGCTGCGGCAAGTCCACGCTCTTGCGGGTGCTCATGGGCCAGCTGAAACTAGACGCGGGAACCGTTTTGATTCATGGACATTCTCTTGAAGATATGGATCGCGGGGAACTTGAGGCGTGGCGGAAATCCGTGGGCATGCTGTTTCAGAGCGGAGCTTTATTGGACTCCATGACCCTGCGCGAGAATCTGGCGCTGCCGGTGCGCGAGCACACCGATCTGGTCGAGCCGACTATCGACATCATGGTCGAAATCTATCTGCAACTGGTGGGTCTGCGGGAGCATATCGACAAAATGCCGGCCCAACTCTCGGGCGGAATGAAAAAACGCGGCGGTCTGGCCCGGGCGTTGATGATGCAGCCGCGCATTTTGTTTTATGATGAGCCTACCGCCGGCCTCGATCCGATCAATGCCGCGCATATTGACCGCTTGATGATGGATCTGAAAACGGAGATGGATGCCACCAGTGTGGTCGTGACCCATGACATGCCGTCCGCCTTCAGGCTCGCCGATCGTCTGGCGTTATTATTTAACGGAAAATTTGTTGCCGTTGGATCCGCGGACGAATTTCGTACCACCACTAACCCAATGGTGCGTCAGTTTGTTGATGGCGCAATGGAAGGGCCGCTGGTTAATCCCGCCGATCAAACCGGCTATCAAGCGGCGCTTCTGGGACGTAATATCAATGAGGTGCGGCATGGCAAAAAAACAACGTAACGCCTTTCGCGCCGGCGTGTTTATGCTGCTTAGCATCGTGCTGATTCTGGTGATGGTCGTCGCCATTAAGGGCTTCGGCCGTGTATTTGAGCCGGTGCAGGTAAGAGCGGCGCGGTTTCCGCTGCGCGATGATCTCGGGGGCCTGCAGGTGGGAGATAATTTGCGCGTGGCGGGCTTTACCGTGGGAGAAATTCAATCCATCAACCTGATTACGAATGTGAAGAAACCTTATGTCCGTGTCACCTTCACCCTGCCGAAAAAATATACCTTGCGCACCGGCGCGAAGATTGTCATTGGCGGAACTATCACGGGCACCAGCTGGTTGAATTTTGAAAGCCTCGGTACCGGGCAGCCGCTGCCACCGGATTATGTTTTGACCGGGCAACCCGGCGGCCTCAGTCATGCCCTGTCTACCTTTGCGTCTCTGGCTCCGCAGATCAAAGCCATGGTCAGGCAGGTTCGCACCACCACCGTACCGCTTGTCAATGCCGATCTGACCAAACTGGGCGCCACCGAGGATTCCATCCATGTTGCCGCCATCAGCGCTACCGGCGTATTAAATTCCATACATGGCGCAATTAAACCGGCGCTAGCCAGGTATGATCAAGCCGCCGACAAAACCGCGTATGCCATGGATCAGGCAGGCAAGCTGTTGCATTCCGGGCGCCAGGGTGCGGTTAGGAATTTCAATGCGGCCGCCGCGGAAATCCGCCAGGCTATTCCCGCATTACTGGCCCAAGCCCTGGCCGATCTGGATCAGGTCCATGCCACATTCACCAACACCACTGCGCTGACTGCCGAGGCCCAGAAACTCCTCGCGGCCAATCAGAATCGCGTAGCTGGCATTATTCGCGCTGTGCATAGCGCCTCGGTGGATCTCCGGACATTTGCGGTGGAAATACGCCACAGTCCCTGGCGCCTTTTGTATAAACCCAGCCCCAAAGACATTAACAATATTGAAATTTACGACGCGGTGCGCCAGTTTGCTCAAGCTGCCCGCCATCTTCAACACGCCGCCGATGTCCTCAAAGCCGCCGCCAATCCGCAAACACCCGCCCCCCGCACGCAATTGCATCAACTCCTGCGGCAACTTAATACCACCTTCAGCCAATTCCAGATTGCGGAATCGAAATTCTGGAAGGCTGTGAAATAGAGACTACCACATTGTCAAACGGTAATTTTCGGGTTGGCGAAAGAGCCCCAGATGTGCCATCGAACCCGAAGCACCGGCCTGTAGACCGGTCAACGGCGGCGGACGGGGTACCCGAAAGTTAAGCGGTGACAAAGCACTACCGTCGCTCGGGTAAATCCGCTAAATGGAGATAAATTCGGACACCCACCTACTTATTGTAAAAGGGCATAGGTGCTGCTAACATGCGGGCATGGCTCGACTGGCGCGAATTGGGCTGCCCGGGGTGGCGCATCATGTCACGCCGCGCGGTAACAACCGCGCGGACGTATGTGTTCTGGACATGGATCCATACGTCTACCTGCATCTTCTTTCCGCAAAATGCGCTGCGGCGAGGGTGAGCGTGCGGCGCTACGGTCGGAGGGGCGACCCTGGCCATGGGATCGTGATGCCCGCGCAAGCAAAGCGGTTGGCACGGGCGCTGAGCCGCACGCATTGGCACTACGCCCCATACGTCAATCACCTGCCTGGTTGCAGCGGCCGCCGGTGGCAGAACCGGTTGCATTCGCGCCCCCTGGGGCCCCGTCACCTGCATCGGGCCATGCGGTATGTGGAGCGTAATCCCGTGCGTGCTAAGCTGACCACGCGGGCGTGGGACTACGCCTGGTCCAGCGCTCGGGTGCAGGTGGGACTGGCGCCGGCGAGAAACTCGCCCACACTAATTTTTGGCTCCGACGGGCCGCGTGGCGCAGCGAAAACCAGGTCGTTATTGCGGCCGGCCTGGGAAGGCTGGCCAGCCGTGTAAACCTGGAGCTCCCGTATTTCCCGCCTTAGGTTATCCACCGAAGCCGCCGGGCAGCGCTTCGGCGGGCGCAGCGCGTAATTCCCGAATGCCGCAGGGTGGACTCTGCGGTAACTTGCAGGGACGATGGAGACGTACTGAAATGATCGGACCGTGCAACGATCCCATCTTGGACTCCATCGCCGATGGGGTCTTTACGGTCGATACCCAGTGGCGGATCACCTCGTTCAACCGGGCGGCCGAGCAGATTACCGGGGTCCCGCGCCGCGAAGCCATCGGCCGCCCCTGCTGCGATGTTTTTCGGGCCAATATCTGCGAAGCCTCCTGCGCCCTGCGGGACACGCTGCGGACGGCCACGCCGATCATCAACCGCATGATCTACATCATCAACGCCCGGGGGACGCGCATTCCCATCAGCATCTCCACCGCCGTGCTGCGGGATAGCGCCGGAAAATTTATCGGCGGCGTGGAGACCTTCCGCGATTTAAGCGTGGTGGAGGAGTTGCGCAAGGAGCTTCACGCCAGCTACAGCTTCCACGATATCATCGGCCGCAGCCCCGCCATGCGGCGGTTGTTTGACCTGCTGCCGCAGGTCGCCGTCAGTGACAGTTCCGTCGTGATTGAAGGCCCCAGCGGCACGGGCAAGGAGCTTTTCGCACGAGCAATTCACGATTTATCGCGACGGCGCAGGCGGCGTTTCGTCGCCATCAACTGCGGTGCGCTGCCGGATACGCTGCTGGAGTCGGAGTTGTTCGGATATAAGGCGGGGGCGTTCACCGATGCCCGCAAAGACAAACCCGGTCGCTTCGCGCTGGCTGAAGGCGGAACGATTTTCCTGGATGAAATCGCCGACGTTTCCCCGGCGATGCAGTCGCGCCTGCTGCGGGTTCTGCAGGAGCACGTCTACGAGCCGCTGGGGGCGGTCGAGTCGGTTCCGGCCAACGTGCGCCTGGTGACCGCCACGCACGCCGATCTATGGGAGCGGGTGCGGCAGGAAAAATTCCGCGAAGACCTGTTCTACCGGATCAACGTGGTGCGCCTGCAACTGCCCGCCCTGCGCGATCGGCGGGAGGATATCCCCCTATTGATCGAACATTTTGTGCGCCGCTTCAATCGCCTGAAGGACAAGGCTATCGCCGGGGTTTCGGAAGCGGCCATGGCGGCGTTGCTGGAGCACGACTACCCGGGCAACGTGCGCGAACTGGAAAATGCCATCGAACACGCCTTCGTCCTCTGTGCGTCCGGGCTGATCCAGGTCGAGCATCTACCTCCGCCGCTGCGCCGGCGCGTCTCCGGCGCCGCCCCAGCGCGTCCGGCTGCGACGACTCTGCGGGATATGGAAGTGCTGATGATCAACGACGCTCTGCGAAAAAATCATGGCAACCGCCGAGCGGCGGCGCAGAGCCTGGGCATTCACCCCGCCACGCTCTTTCGCAAGGCCAAGGCGCTGGGCGTCACATTGCCCCCGGCGGACGGCCGCCGCGGTGCGGCCAACTCCGCCCGAAGCGGCTGATTAGCCGCGTGCCGCAGACCTACGGCACGCGATCAACCAATCTTTCGCATCGACACTTGCATTCTGCGAGTCCCCGCCAAGCGATCTATCGCATAATGCGACTCTTGCGTCGCGGCGGGCGAACTGGCCGATCAACTGTAACTCTTGCCTTTCACGCGATATAGAGTTCCTAAGCTTTCCTAACGCGGCTTCTGGCATGCGCCTTGCTCAACAGACAAATAATGTTAGTTGCCATACCCACTTGGCAAGGGCGGGTTTCGCCGGTCTTCGACGTGGCCACGCGTCTGACGCTGATGACTCTCGAAGGACCCGCCGCACTGGAAACGACCGAAGTCGCATTCACGCTGCAGAGTGTGGCGGCACGGGTTGAGCAACTTGCGCAGTGGAAAGTGAATGTGCTGCTGTGCGGCGCAATTTCCGGTTGTCTGGAACGGTTGCTGAAACAGCGCGGCATTCATGTGGTGCCCTACGTGTGCGGACCGGTGCACGAAGTGCTGCGCAATTATCTGCAAAATCGCCTGGCGCAGAACGGAATGATTAT
The DNA here is from genome assembly GCA_021838985.1 of Planctomycetota bacterium. Taxonomy (GTDB): domain Bacteria; phylum Planctomycetota; class Phycisphaerae; order WQYP01; family WQYP01; genus JAKCCC01. Next base: position 912 of record JAKCCC010000099.1, on the reverse strand, counting down.
GCCGGGCTGCCGCTGCCCGGACGCCGACCGTGGCGGTGGGCGCGGCCACCGCTGCGGCCGAAGCAGGCCGCCCGCGGCGGGTCCCACTACGGCGGCGCCGCGCCTGGCTGCGGGAACACGAAAGAGGGTAAACCGATGATCGCGCTCAAAACATTGAATCGTCGTACCGACGCGCTCGTTGTCGGCGGCGGAATTGCCGGTCTGCAAGCCGCCCTGGATGTGGCGGATCAGGGCTTCAAGGCGCTGATCGTGGAGCGCCAGCCGAGTATCGGCGGGCATATGATCGCGCTGAGCAAGGTCTTTCCCACCCTCGACTGCGCCAGTTGCATCACCACGCCCAAGATGTCCGCGGCGGTGCATCATCCCAATATCGAATTGCTGGTTAATACCGAGGTCAAAAGCCTGGAATCCACCGGTGATGGCCAGCGCGCCACCGTGACGCGGCAGCCGACTTATGTGGATAACGACAAGTGCATTGGCTGCCGCCTCTGCGAATATGCCTGTGAAGTGGAATACCCCGATCCCTTCGAACAAGGCTTAGGAGCGCTTCGCGCCATCGCCATCCCCTTCGCCAATGCCATTCCGCAGGTCGCGGTGCTGAACCCGGCCTACTGCACGACGTGCGGCTTATGCGCCCGGGCGTGTCCCACCGGCGCTATCGATTACACGCAGGAGGCGGTTACCTTCACGATTGACGCCGGCGCGGTCATCCTGGCCACGGGCTTCAGCCTGAACAGTCTTAACCTCAAGCCGCAATTCCACGCCGCGCAAAGCCGGAATATCATTTCTCCGCTGACCATGGAGCGGCTGCTGGCGCCGCACGCGCCCTATGGGCGGGTGCTGCGGCCGTCGGATGGCAAAATTCCCCAGTCCATCGCCTTCATCCACTGCGCCGGTTCGCGCGATCAAACC
>JAKCCC010000098.1 GCA_021838985.1 Planctomycetota bacterium | reverse complement strand
ACGTGCTGGATCTTTTCCAGGCGGGCCACCTCCAACAGGCGCCCAAGCAGTTGCGTGCCTACGCCCCGATTCTGAAACGCATCGCTGATCACCACCGCGAAGCGCGCATCGTGGCTGGACGGGATACGGCTCAGGCGGCCCACGCCCACAATGACCGGTGTCGGGGCGGGGCCATCGACGCGCTCCACCACCAGCGCTATTTCGCGATCGTAATCATTAAAGCAGCGCCGGATCAGCCGTTCATGGATCACCCGCGCGTCATACTGGAGCATGCCGAGATACCGCTGCCGCACGCTGCGCTCGGAAAGTTGGCGATGAAACTCCACCAGCAGCGGTTCATCCTCCGGCCGAATGGGGCGGATGGTCAGCTCCACGCCATCGCGGGTTTTAATGCGGTTAATATACTGCACGGGATAGGGCCGGATGGCCGGCCGGGGCAACTGCTCCACCGGCGTGGAGGCGGGGTGCAGCACCACCCGGGCGTCCAGGGCCAGAATCTGGTTCGGAGCAACCAGCAGTGGATTAATGTCGATTTCACGAATCCATAGATGCTGCACCACCAACCGGCTGAAATTAACAATGATCTGCTCCAGCTGCGTCAGATCGATCGGTTGGCGGCCCCGCACGCCCTGGAACACCTGAAAGATCCGAGTTTGCTCCATCATCCGCCGCGCCAGGGTGCTGGTCAGAGGCGGCAGGCCCAGGGCGCGATCCTTCATCACTTCCACCAGTTGCCCGCCCGCGCCGAAAAGGATGACCGGGCCTAATTGCGGATCCACCGTGCTGCCTAAAATAATTTCGTAACCTTCCAGACGAATCATCGGCTGCACGGTGACGCCGTCGAAAGCCTGGGCGCCGGCCTTTTCCGTCACCGCGTCCCGAATGGCGGTAAAGGCCCGCTGCACTTCCTCCGGCGTCCTCAAATTCAACTGCACACCGCCGACATCGGTTTTATGGCTGATGGTGCGCGAAAGCAGCTTGAGCACCACGGGATAGCCCAGGCTCTGGGCGAGAGCGGCCGCCTGGGCCGGCGTGGCCGCGGTGCGGGTAGGCGTAACCGGCAGCCCATAGGCCTGGAGCACTTCTTTCGCTTCCGCCTCCGTCAGCAGCGTGCGCTGCTGGCGTTGAATCGCACCGAGCAGAGCATCGACCCGTTGGGTCTGATGTTCGGCGGCGTAGGCGCCGCCGGGCAGGGAGGGCGTTTCATAAATTCCATTTAAGTTGTAGTGATACCGCCACATGAAATTGAAGATGCGGCAGGCATGGTCGGGATAAGCGAAGTTCGGAATGCCATGCTCCCGCAACCGCTGGGCGCCCGCGGCCACTTCCGCTCCGCCCATCCAACTGGCCAAGATAGGCTTTTTCGGCGCCGCCACCGAGCCACAGAGTTGATCGGCCGTGCGGGTGGGATCGGTCATGGCTTGCGGCGTCAAGATAACCAGCAAACCGTCGCTGGCCGGATCCTCCATAGCGGTCTTGCACACCGCCGCATAGCGGGCCGGATCCGCATCCCCCAGGATGTCCACCGGATTGCCGTGACTCCACTGCGGCGGCAACAGAGCCTCGAGGGTTTTCAGACTCGCCGCGGAAAGCTGGGCCAGCTGGCCGCCCCCGCGGATCAAGGCGTCGGTGGCGAGCACCCCGGGACCGCCGGCGTTGGTGAGAATGGTCAGCCGCCGGCCTTGGGGTTGGGGCTGCTTGCCGAGCACGTACGCCATGGCGAACAGGTCTTCGATGCTGTCCACCCGCAACACCCCGACCCGCCGAAACGCCGCATCCATGGCGTCGTCGCTGCCGGCCAAAGTGCCGGTGTGCGAAGCGGCGGCTTTCGCGGCGGCGGCGGTGCGGCCCGCTTTAATCACGATAATCGGTTTGGTCAGCGCCACCTCCCGCGCCGCGGAAAGGAACGCCCGCGCATCGCCAATGCTTTCCATGTAGATCACGATGCTGCGCGTGCGCGGATCATCGCCCAAATAGTCGATCAGATCGCCCCAGCCGACATCCAGCATCGATCCGATGCTGATGAACGCGCTGAACCCCACCTGCTCCTGCAGGCTCCAATCCAAAACTCCTGTGCACAGAGCGCCGCTCTGGCTAAGGAACGCCACCGAGCCGGTCTGAGCCATGGCGTGGGCAAAGGTGGCGTTAAGGCCGGCCGGTGGGCACATCACGCCCAGGCAGTTCGGCCCAATGACCCGGATATGATATTCGCGGGCCAACGCCAGCACGCGCTGCTCCAGCGCCGCGCCGGCCGGGCCGATTTCCTTGAAACCCGCGGAGATAATCACCGCGCCAGCGATCCGCGCCTCGCCGCATTCCTTAATGATCTCCGGCACGGTTGGCGCCGGCGTCACGATCACCGCCAATTCGGCCGGCTCGGGCAGATCGGCCAACCGGGCATACGCCTTGATTCCCATGACGTGGGGGCGCTTGGGATTCACCGGCAGAACGGTTCCACCAAAGGGCGTGCTGATAAGATTGCGCAAAATCGCCTGGCCCACGCTGCCCGGCCGGTCCGTGGCGCCGATGAGTGCGACGGTTTTCGGGGTGAAAAACGGCCGCAAAGGATGTTTTTCCTGGCGCCAAATATCATGGGCCGGATCAAATCCTGGTGATTTCTTGGAAAGATTAACCATGGTGGTACTCCCTTATCTGCTCCCCTGACCCCCTAAAGCGTACTTGCCCCACGCGTAGACTCTGTGCCCCATCTCCGCGTTTCTTCGCGCGGCGCGAAGATTTCTTAGGTCGCAAGGATTCCGATGTTCGGCGGACCGTTACCCTCGGCATAGGTCACCCAAGGCGACTCTGCGACGCGGGGGCTATGTGTTTCAGTTGTCGGCGTAGTTTAGTCGCCACGGCGACCCGCGCTGGTCCCCAACTTCACTTAAAATACAAACTTTACGCCGGACAGGCAACAACCGCCGCAGCCGTTACACCCGCCAAGCGCTACCCGATCAGCGGTGCGGAAATGCCGTAGGGCTTGGCGTAGCCCGGAAGGCCGCCCCAGGCGACCTCCGGGCCAGGGAAATGACTTGCCGTCCTTACCCCGCGGCGCGAAAAGGGCGCACTGGAACCGGCACCGGCCAACCAAATCTGTCATGCCCCCCTAGGAGTCTGTCCAAGTAATAGCCGGCGACACACGTAGAGCCAGTTCCAACCGACCAACCGGGGTGACGCATCGCCTTGAGGTGTGGGAGACGATCAGCGCGGGGCCAGTAGGGGCCCCCATCGGCCGGAAAAACCACGGTCCGGCCCTGCCCCGACCTTTAGGCCACCGCCAACCCCAGACCGAAGAGCCGGCGAACGTTGTAACCCAGGCACGCCAGACGCCATTCCCCGCGCATTTGCCGCAAGCCGCGCAGCAGGAATTGCCGGAAGCCCAGCACCCGTTTTAATTGCCCGAACACCGGTTCCACGACTACTTTCCGCCAAGCGTAAACGGCGCGGCCCTTCCGGGTCCGCAGTTTCCGGGCCATGCGCTCTTTGACGCTTAGGTCCCGCGGAATCCGGCCCCGCGGCGCCGCGGCGATCCGCGTGTGGTGCTTCAGACGCCCTGTGGCCACGTAGCCGTCCAACCCCGCTTGCTCCAGCCACTGGACGTTCGCCTCGCTGAAGTAACCCGCATCGATGGAGACCTTATCCAGCTTCGCTTCGGCTCCCACGTTGGCCTGCGCCTGCGTCAGCATCGGCTGAACCTGCTGGACATCGGTGGCCTGATCCGTTACGTCCGCCGCCACAATGATCTGCGCTTGCGCATCGACCACCGCCTGGGCGTTGCCGCTCTGATCCCAGCCTTTATTGTTGGCCGGCATGATCCGGCTTTCCGGATCCGTGAAGTTGTACTGCGCCTTGGCCTCCACCTGCACCGGCCGGCCCCCGAGGCCGCCGGGCTCGGCCTCTTGTTTCTGCCGGGCCCGTTCCTCCAGGGCCCGTTGGGCCGCCTGAATCCTGGCCAGCCGTTCCTGCCGCCGCGCCAGTTCCTGGGGCAGTTCATCGCCGCGCCGTGCGGGGCCGTAGCGGCCATCCTCCGCGGCGTCGGTCGCCTCCGCCTGCGCCAGCAGGGCCGCAATTTCCTCCTTGAGCCGCGCCTCCTCCTCCTGCATCCGCCCGTAACTCATGGCCTTATGCCGGCTGGCGTTGGCCTTAATCTTGGTCCCGTCCAGCGACACATGCCCCAGCTTCACCAACCCCGCCTGCCGGGCGATTTGCAGCACCTGCACAAACAGTTCCGAAAATGCCGCCAGATGCGTCTGGCGGAACAGGCTGATGGTGCGGAAGTCCGGCGCGTCCGCGCCCACGATCACCCGAAAGGCCACATCCCGCTGGCACCGTTGGGCCATCTGCCGTGAGGACCGAACCCCCATGCTGTAGGCGTAGATCAGTAGACAGACCATCATCCGCGGATGAAAGGGCGGAAAACCGCGGTCGCTTTGCCCATAGCCGCCGGTAATGGCCGTCAGGTCCAGTTGCCCGACCACGTCCATCACGAAATAGACCAAGTCATCCGGCGCTAGCCAATCCCGGGGCGACGGCGGCAACAACCACTGCTGATCCGGATTCCAGGGGCGGTAGGTTTTACTCATCAGCCGGGCCTCCATTCCTCTGCCCCTACCATACCATGCATGTCAATAGCTATTACTTGGACAGACTCCTAGCGGGGAACACATCCGTCCATATTGATTTCGGGGGACAGACGTAATAATGCTGCACGTTCCTTGTGCTGAAACAACAGATTTAATGCCCCACGGTCAGCACTATCTTTCCGAAACCGCCGCCGGCTTCCAGGGCGCGGTGGGCTTGGGCCACCTGTTCCAACGGCAACACCCGGCTGATCACGGGTTTGATGATCTGCCGCTCCAGCAGTGCTTTCAGCGCTATCAGATACTGTCTCCTGCGACGCAGAAATTCGTACTGGAGGCTCAAGTTCTTTCGATACCCCAGGCTCAAATCGCCACTGGGATTCACGATCGTAACAATGCGGCCCATCGGTTTGACGAGGTCCATGGAACGCGCTACCACATCACCGCCGACACAGTCGTAAACCAGGTCTACCCCTTCGCCCGCCGTTTCTTTCCTTACCACCTCGGCAAAGTCCCGCTGCCGGCGGTCGATGACGTAATCGGCTCCAAGCGAACGCACCAGCGCCACATTCGCCGCGGAGCACACGCCGAACACATAGGCGCCGGCGGCATGGGCCAGTTGCACCGCCCAGGAACCCACCCCACCGGAGGCGCCGTGGATCAGAATGGTTTGCCCCAACCGCAGACCACCGCGTTCCATCAGGCCATCCCACGCGGTCATGGCCGCCAAGGGGACCGCGGCCGCCTCCATCAAGCTCAAATTGACCGGTTTAGGTGCGACTATGGCCGCGGTGGTAACGTGATATTGGGCATTGGCCCCGGGGCCAGAAAAGTCAGGACAGTAAAATACTGCGTCGCCCGGCTTAAAGTCCCGCACCGCGGCGCCGACTTTCTTGACAATCCCGGCGGCGTCGAATCCCAGCACGCTGCCCGGGCCATAGCCAAAAAGACCGCTGCGGCGGATTTTGTAGTCAACGGGATTCACCGAGACGGCATGGACTTCAACCAGCAGTTGATCCGCGGCAGGTTCCGGAATGGGAAGTTCCTGTTCCTGGAACACTTCCGGCGGCCCGTTGGCGGTGATGATCATGGCTTTCATACGTATTTACATCGCCTCATATTTTCATCCCTGGGCTTTGGTTTCGGTAGCTGGTTTCGCCGTGGTTGGGTTACGGGGGTCCACCGTCCCTGGGTCTCCGTGCCCCCGTGTCCGCCACGTCGGTTCGGCCCGGCCCCTTCGTCCTTCCGCCCCCAGTCGCCCGGCCCGGTATCAGGCGCGGATATGCCCTTGTCCCGTCACGATATATTTATAGGTGCACAAATCCGCCGCACCCATCGGCCCGCGGGCATGCAGTTTGTCCGTGCTGATGCCGATTTCCGCGCCTAAGCCATATTCGTAGCCGTCCGCCCAGCGGGTCGAGGCGTTAACCATCACGCTGGAGGAATCCACCTGCTGTACGAATTTGTTCGCCGCCGCCAGATTGGTCGTGATAATCGCATCCGTATGGCCGGAGCCATACTGCGCGATATGGGCCAGCGCTTCGTCCAGCGACGTGACCTGTTTGATGGCCACAATCAGGTCCAGGAATTCCTGCCCCCAGTCGGAATCCCTGGCCAATTGGGCGTCCTGTAACAACCCCAGGCTGCGGGCGTCAGCCCGCATCTGAACCTTGGCCTGGCGGTAGCGCGCCGCCAGGCGCGGCAAGACCTGGGGCGCGATCGCGGTGTGTACCAGGATGCACTCCGCCGTATTGCACACGGCGCAGCCGTCCACTTTGGCGCTGTACGCCACCTTGACCGCCATGTCCGGATCGGCGTCCTTGTCGATATATACGTGGCAAACCCCCTTGTAATGCTTGATCACCGGAACGCTCGCCTGGCGCACCACGGCCTGAATCAGCGCCTCCCCGCCGCGGGGAATCACCAGGTCCACCAGCCCTTGGGCGGTCACCAACGCCCCGACCGCCGCGTGATCGGTGGTTTCGACCAGTTGTACGGTGCTGGAATCGAGGCCCGACGACCGGAGCGCTGCCTGAATCACGCCCGCGACCGCCAGATTGCTGCGCAGCGCCTCTTTTCCACCGCGCAGGATGCAGGCATTGCCGCTCTTAAGGCATAAGGCGGCGGCGTCACTGGTGACATTGGGACGGCTTTCATAAATAATCGCGATGACCCCAATGGGTACCCGCCGCTTTTCGATCCGCAGACCATTGGGCCGATCGTAGGCGGTGATGGTCTGGCCGACCGGATCCACCTGGCCGGCAATTTCTTCCACGCTGTGGGCCATGGCTTCAATTTTGGTCCCGTCCAGCGCCAGCCGCGCCAGCAGGGCCGGCGGCAGGTTGTCCGCGCGAGCCTGTTTCAGATCCGCGGCGTTGGCGGCCAGCAAAGCCTCTTGCGCGGCGCGGAGGCCCGCGGCGATGCCC
>JAKCCC010000097.1 GCA_021838985.1 Planctomycetota bacterium | reverse complement strand
ATGTCAATCGAGTATAATACAGAACCAATGGACATAGGGTTTAACCCGGCCTATCTGCTGGATGCACTAAAAGTTGCGCCAACGGATGAAATCACTCTGGAGCTTCGTTCTCCCGGTAAACCAGGCCTACTGCGAGCGGGAAACAATTTTCTGTACGTTATTATGCCTGTAAATCTGTCATGACTAACTTTCGCACTCAGAAGGAGAAGGAAAGCGATACGCCTAGGCTCCAGCAAGGTAAGCTAATTCATACCCCCGACCCACTTCTCGTATCGCACCAAGAGCTTTTGCCGCGGACTTTACCTGCGGCGCGCCGTCATGCCAATTGGACTTCACTGACTAGGCAAATTCGCTACAAACCACCGGTCGATGCACATGCCGCAGTGCGCCTTGGTGACTTCCTACCGCAATGGATCGAGAAAAATATTCTTCGACCTGGGAGTATTCTTAACACAATCACCGATCTATGGCTACAACTGGTTCCACCCCATTTGCTCATACAGACAAGTTTCGCCGGACTGGCGCATCGAGTGTTAACGGTTTATACCAGCAGTGCCACAGCTAAAATGGAACTGGACGCGATGCTAAGACAAGGGTTGTTCCGCCAAGTACAAACAGCTTCACGCGGTACCATTGCTCGCGTGCGAACCACGGTTAATCGATCTGCATTTCCGCAGTAAAATGCGTTACTTTTTCACTGAACAGCTTGTGTCATAGACAGGTTATCCACAATTCATCTACATTTCACTCTCGTAGGTTACCTGTATCCGTCATCGGGTTGTATAAGAAGAAGTAGATTTTAAGTAAAGGCGTAGTCATTAGAGAGACTGTGTGATTGTGATTTGACAGGCTGAGGCTCAATGTAACATCTTATATTTAAAAGAGTTATGGTAGAATGTGATATTGGAATAGCCTGTGTGTAACTTGACACCTATCTGTCAGTTGTAGCCGTTGAAACGCGGTGGATTGTTAAGAAATGGTGATAGTTTAGAAGTAGATTGGGTAGGAAAGGAGTGAAAATACAGGCTTTTTGCATTTTAAAACATCGCTTATCCACATCATATTCACACTTCTACTGACAGTCATAGTGCATTTGTTAATCAGCGCTTATGGGGTGCCGTGGCTGCGTTGGGCCGGGACGATACATCAGCAGGTTTCTTTCCCGGGCGACGGGCAGCGCTATGAGCTTTAACGCTGATATCTGGCGGCGGCCAGTGAGCAGCCGACTTCATTTCTAAAAACTCGGCAAGTCGTTCAGCAGGCAAACTCATTCGACAACGAGGATAAGCAGCACAGCTGAGAAATTCACCACGTTTGCCACTACGGACAACCAACTCGTTTTTTCCACATTTGGGGCATGACAAACCGGTTGCTTTTACCGGCGGTTTCGGTGGCAACGGTAATCCTGTGACACGATCGGCCTGCTGAATCGTCTTGCATTCCGGATAGCCAGAGCATCCAAAGAAAGGTCCAAACCGTCCACTCCGTTTAATCATCGGTTTGCCGCAAGCGGGGCATTTATATTCAGTTAGCTGCAGGGTGATCGGATTACCAACCGCATCGACACTTGCGGCGCCATCGCATTCAGGATAGCGCGAACAAGATAAGAAATTCTTTCCGCGTTTGGAGAGCCGATAGACCATCATAGCCCCGCATTTGGGGCATTTATGCTCAGACGGACTGGCTTCCGCTCGAGCATGGGTCATACGTTTTTCGGCGGTTAATAGATCCCGGGCCAAAGGGTCATAAAAATCGCGCACCACTTGCACCCACGGGCGCTGGGCTTCTTCGATCTGGTCCAGCTCTCCTTCGATTTTGCGGGTAAAACCCAATGCCATCAGATCTGGAAAACCTTCCACCAATTTCGCAGTGACTTTTACACCCAAGTCCGTGGCGTAAAAACGTCGCTGCTTAAGCTCCACGTAATGCCGATTCTGAATAGTGGCGATAATAGAGGCATAGGTACTTGGTCGGCCGATACCTTCAGTTTCCAAAGCTTTAACCAAACTGGCCTCTGTATAGCGCGGTGGTGGGCTTGTAAAACGTTGGGTGGGTGTTAAATCGAGCGGCGCGACCTGTTGACCATTCGCAAGCACAGGCAGAAACTGTTCTTCCGAATGCCACCCGATGCCCGCGACGCGGGTAAAACCATCGAACTTCAAATTTCGGCCGGTTCCCTTAAACCGTGGCGGCTTGGCGGGGTCCAGCGCAGCGTCCCGAGTGCGCCGTGCCTCAATCAACGCCTCGGTGACCCGCCATACAGCCGGAGTCATCTGACAGGCCACAAAGCGCTTCCAGATAAGCTGATAAAGCCGATATTGTTCCTCGCTTAGTGCCCCACGAATAGACTCAGGCTGCAGCTGAACGTCCGTCGGACGAATAGCTTCATGCGCCTCCTGAGCCCCGGCCCGGGAGCTGAAGCGGTTCGGCTCCGCAGGCAAATAGGCCGCACCAAATTCCCGCTCAATATGCTGTCGCACCATGGTTAGTGCCTCGCGGGAAAGATTCAATGAATCGGTGCGCATATAGGTAATTAAGCCGATCGCTCCCTGGCCGGGGATTTCCACGCCCTCGTAGAGTTGCTGAGCGATCCGCATCGTACGCTGGGCTCCAAAGCCAAGTTGATTATTCGCGGCCTGCTGAAGCGTGCTGGTATTGAAAGGCCCCGGTGGGCGAGACAGCGATTCGCGTTCGGTGAGCCCACAGATACGGAATTCGGGCGAACCGGCGCCAACCGCGGGATGACCGGAAAGGCGGATAATACTCCGCACGGGGGCGCGCTTACCGCCCCGCGCGGTCGGCACCGGCTCCTCTGTGGTGGTTTGTACTTGCAAGTCTTCCAGGCCCAGCGCCAGGGCGGCGCGTTGGGCGTCAGCAAGGTGGCGCGGATCAAATTTTCGCCCATCAAATTCAATCAAATCGGCGCGAAACGCCTGGTTTTCCTGTAACCATGCACGCTGGCGCTCCGCAGAGGGCGCCGTTGCCGCAACGGCGGAATCGGTGTCATCCTCTGGCGCTACCTCTTCCCCTTCACCAAGGAAAGCGGACCACTGGCGGGCCAGCTCGCGCGTAGCGGCGAGGTTCGTCGTAAAAATCGCCTGGAGTCGCCAATATTCCTCTGGAATAAAGGCATCAATCTGAGCCTCCCGATCGACAATTAATTTAACGGCCACGCTTTGCACGCGTCCGGCGGAAAGACCGCGCGCCACTTTCTTCCAGAGCAGCGGCGAAACTTTGTAGCCAACCAGCCGATCCAGAATCCGCCGTGCCTGTTGAGCGTGGACTTTATCCAGATCAATCCGGCCGGGGTGGTCGAAGGCTTTCTGAATGGCGCTGCGCGTGATTTCGTTGAAAATCACCCGCCGAACCGCGCTCTCCGGCAACTTCAGAGCGTGCGTCAAATGCCAGGCAATGGCTTCCCCTTCGCGATCCAAATCCGTCGCCAGGTAGACCGCTTTGGCCTGACGGGCCACGGTCTTTAACTCATTGACGACGCGCAACCGGCTGGAAAGAATTTCATACGTAGGTGCGAAATCATGCTCCACATCGACGCCAATATCGCGTTCGGGCAGATCACGCACATGGCCCAGCGACGCTTTTACCACATAGCCTGGACCCAGGTATTTGTTGATGGTTTTGGCCTTCGCCGGCGACTCCACTATCACCAAAGCCGCATTACTTTTTTCCACCGTTCTTGCCATTATTTTATCCTATCCACGGGCATCGATCGGCCTTTTAGCCGCTGGCTAATACTATAACACTAAGTAAGAAAGCGGAATGAAACCGTAGTCGGTCGAAGATCGGCCACGGTGGACACACTCCGCTGTGCCGCCGAACCAGCGGACCAGCCACCGCACTTCGCGCTGTGCTGGCGGCGGGAGGCGGCCAGCCAGCGCCGCGGGCGAGCCAAGGACATTCGGCGTTGCCACTTAACGCGCCACTTCCACGGCCCGAACTTCGCGGAGCACCGTGACGCGAATTTCACCGGGGAAAGTTAATTCGTTCTGGATACGCATGGCCAGGTCGCGGGCGATGAGCCTCGCTCCGGCGTCGTCACAGCGCTCCGGATCCACAATCACCCGCACTTCGCGCCCGGCTTGAATGGCAAACGCCTGGCGCACGCCCGGCACGCCGGCGGCCAGGGTCTCCAAGTCGCGCAGGCGCTTCATGTAGCGCTCCAGGGACTCGCGTCGCGCCCCGGGCCGGGCCCCGCTGATAGCGTCGGCGGCCATCACAATCGGCGTATACGGCGTCGTGGCAGGCAGATCGTTATGATGAGCGCCGATGGCGTTGAGCACCGCCTCCGGCTCGTTGAACTTGCGGCAAAACTCCATGCCCAAGGCCGGATGCGTGCCTTCTTGGTCGTGATCCAGGGCTTTGCCAATATCATGCAGCAGCCCCGCCCGGCGGGCCAGGGCGCCATCCAGGCGCAGCTCATCGGCAATCATCTGGGCGAGAAAGCCGGTTTCAATGGAATGGCGCAACACGTTTTGGCCGTAGCTGGTGCGATAATGCAGCCGCCCGAGCAGCTCCATGATCTTCGGGTGCAGTCCGCTGATGTTGGCCTCCAGGACGGCCTTGCGGCCCAACTGGCGGATTTGGTTTTCCATTTCCCGACGCGTTGCTTCCGTCACCTCTTCAATCCGGGCGGGATGAATCCGGCCATCGGAGATCAGTTTTTCCATGGTCAGCCGCGCGATTTCGCGCCGGATCGGATCAAAGCAATTTACCGTGATCATGCCCGGCGTGTCGTCAATGATCACATCCACCCCCGTGGCTTGTTCGAAGGCGCGGATATTCCGCCCCTCGCGCCCGATGATGCGCCCCTTCATGTCATCGCTGGGGATGGCGATGGATTTGGTAGTGCCTTCGCTGGTGACTTCGGCGGCATAGCGCTGCATGGCCTGAAGCATGACGTTGGTGGCGCGCTGGCGGGCTTCCTCTTTGGCCTGGTCTTCCTCGCGCGCCAGAAGGGCGGCCATCTCGTGACGAACCTCGTCCGTGAAGCGTTTCAGCAGCAGTTGTCGCGCTTCCTCCGGCGATAAATTGGTGATCCGCAGCAGGAGCGTTTTTTCACGTTCATGAACCTGCTCCAACTGTTGCTCTTTGGCCGCCAGGGCCTGGTTCCGCTCGGACAGGGAGGTTTCCAGCGCCGCCAGGTTTTTCTCCTTGGCCGAAAGCGTATCGAGCTTTTGATCAAGCAAGTCTTCGCGTTTCAAGAGGCGCTGCTCCAGGTTGCGCAGCTCCTCGCGCAAGGTTTCCACCTCGCGTTCCGCTTGTTCGCGCATTTTCAGGGTCGCGGCGCGGGTGTCGATTTCCGCCTGCCGGGCTGCTTCCGCCGCGCGACGCTGGGCTTCGGAAATAATTCGCTCAGCTTCGGCCCGGGCGCGGTTCAACGCCCCGCGCCGCCGCCAGCCAATGGCCAGAACCGCCAGCAGCCCGCCGAGCAGCAACCCGCCCGCCACGCCCGCCAGCAGCGCGGCAGGGGTCCACCTAAGGGCCGCGGTCGTCAGAAACCCCGGCGGAGCAGGCGCGGCGACCCAGGGCCGGAGCAGGCTCCGTAAGAAGGTCATGGTTAACACGAACATGGTTACCCTCGCGGTTAGGAACCAGGCGCACCGCTGCCGGTCAACGCCCGACCGGGGAGGCTTGACCTGCGTTGAGGAAAGGCCACCAGAGGACGACGAATGGATGTTGAATAGATTAAATCAGACGCGGGCAGGCGATCCCGGTGCGCCGGGATCCCCATCGGGTAACGACGCGCCTTGTCGCGGCGCCGCCGGCCCGAAGCAGACCAGCACCCTGGCTCTCGCGCCGGCGGCATGGCGAAGCTGGCATAGCGCCGGGGGAAAACGCCCCCGGCCGCTGGCTATCGCATGACCTGTAGCCACAGAACCCTTGCTGATTCATTTGGATTACCAATCGTCGCGCTGCTCTATCGATCCAACTTCAACGGACCGCGGCACATACCGGTTGCACCACCGGAGCTGGCCGATTAGCGGCTTAGCGGGCTTTTCTCCCTCCGCTTGGGTTGGAATCTGGTCTTAAGACCTTCTTCCAAGCCCCGCCAGCCGAGTCAAGCCAAAATAACTTGCTTTCCGCCCTCTACCGCCGGTTCGTTCCACCGGACAGCAAGTAGCGCCCTCTTCGGAGACTACACTTATCTTAATGAAACGGCGCCGGATGGTCAAGCGTTTCCGCCGGGACGTGCCGACGCAGAGGGTGGCCGGATTTTGGGGCGGGACATATCCACGGGCGGCACGAATGCCGCCGCTAAGACGTTGGGGGCTTGGCGCTATCGTTGCGGGCCGGCGTTCGCCAAGAAATCCGGCCACAGCCTCGACGTACCTGACAGCGTCTCCCCGTTTTCCTACGGGAGCCGCGATGGGCAAAAGGACGAGCTATAATGTTCTACTCAAACGCCTTTGGCGAGCTTAGACTTGGACCAACCGGACCAAAGTGAGGCGTAGGGTTTTTGCCATGACACCACAACCAACCTGTGCGAACCCGCTGGGCGCCAGGCCCGAGGCGGCGGAGGCATCCAGCGCCTGCGGCGCTGCGTATTGGCGGAGCCGGAGCGACGCCGAATGGCGCCGCCGCCTTACGCCCGAACAATATCGCATTGCCCGCCAGGCCGGCACGGAGCGGGCGTTTACGGGCCGGTACTGGAACAGCACCGTCCCCGGCCTTTATCGCTGCGCCTGCTGCGGATCAGCTTTGTTCCATTCGGAAAGCAAATTCGAGTCCGGCACGGGCTGGCCGAGCTTTAAGAACCCCGTAACGCCCCAGGCGGTGGTGGAGCGCGTCGATCACGCCGAGGGGTTGACCCGCACCGAAGTCCAATGTGGTTGCTGCGGGGCGCACCTAGGCCACGTGTTCGACGACGGACCGCCACCGACGCAGCGCCGCTACTGTCTGAATTCCGCGGTGCTGGAGCTGGTCCCGGCTTCGTCGGGAACGGGCCAATCGCCGCTGAAGACTTCCTCCGCCGGGCCGGTCATATAGACACATTTGTCCTCCAGATCGG
>JAKCCC010000096.1 GCA_021838985.1 Planctomycetota bacterium | reverse complement strand
TGTTTTTGCCCCCCGGCCATTATCTGCTTCGCGGCTCCCTGCAAGTGCCGGAATGCGCCACATTGCAGGGCGTCTTCCACGCTCCCCAGTCCGGGGCGGGGCCTGTGAGTGGAGGTGCCCCCCCATACCAGCCGCGCAACGGCGGCAGCGTTTTGTGGGCGGTGGGCGGTAAAGGCCAGGCGGAAGGTACGCCGTTGATCGCGCTGAACCGTAGCAGCGGTGTGTACGGCCTGAGCATTTTTTACCCCGAGCAGGATCCATCTCACCTGGTGGAATATCCCTGGACCATCCGCCAAATGGCGCAGGACATATCCGTGCAGAACGTGTTGCTGGTGAATCCGTGGCAGGGGGTGGATTGCGGGACCGTTCTTGGCAATCGGCACTACATCCGCGGCCTGTGGGGCCAGCCACTGAAAACGGGCCTATTCGTTGATAAGTGCTTCGACATTGGCCGGGTGGAAAGCCTTCACTTCTGGCCCTTCTGGCGAACCGACCGCCGGGTGGTGGACTTTATGTTCCGGCACGGCGAAGCGTTCCGCATCGGCCGCACGGATTGGGAGTATATGCTCAACACATTTTGTATTGGCTACCGCATCGGCTACCACTTCATCCAAACCAGACATGGCGCCGCCAATGGCAACTTTCTGGGTCTCGGCGCGGATGCCTCCTGGAACGCCTGCGTGGTGGAAGCAGCGCAGGGACCCGGTCTGCTTATCACTAACGGTGAGTTTGTCTCATTCGACGCCCAGAAACTTGGGCCGGAGGTTGATCCGGTCCAGGTTCTGGTGACCAAGACTAACGCCGGCCCAGTGCGCTTTGTGAACTGTTCCTTCTGGGGCCCCAGCCACAGCGTGGCCCGGCTGGAGGGCGATTGCACCGTCGGATTCAGCGACTGCACGTTCTGCTACTGGATGCCCCCTTTTTCGGCCATCGATGCCCGTGCCGGCGGTCTGCTGATTAACGGCTGCGAATTTCTGCAGCCACACCGCCAAATCACGCTGGGACCGGCCCTGAAGCGGGCGATTATCAGCGGCAACACGGCCAGGGGAAAATGGCGGATTACCAACCATGCTCACGGTGCCGTCCAAATTGCCTTGAACGTGGCGTAACGACCCGCGTGTCAAAACAAGAATGGATGGAGCACCGGATGTCGGAGAAGCTGCGAAGTTCTGGCCGTGACGCGACGCGACGCTTCCAGAGTCACCGGTGGACAATGCTGCTGGCGTCATTGGTGTGCGGGGCGGCTGGTTCAATAGTCGCCGCCCAGACAGCGCCCTATCCGGCGCGCCTCATCCGAATGCCGTGCCAGTTTGTTGCCGCGGCGATGCCCATCGCCCAAACTGCCACCGAGACCCGCCAGGGGATACTGGAACAAGAATCGGCGGCGGCCTTTGTGGCGCGTTACGGCAGGACCAGTCGCCCCGGTGAATTGGTCGGGATATATCAGAATAGATCGGACGGGCTGTCCACGCCCCCAACGGCAGGTGCGGCGTCAGCGCGACAAGGCACCGGAGCCGCCGCCACGTCGAAGGGCGACAAACACAATCGCGCGCATTTCGTAGGCCCAGGGGCGGCGCGGGCGACTAAACTATCACGCGGAGTGCGTGCGCCACGGACACTCGAACCCATCGCTACCGCTCCGGGCTATACAAGCGGAGACGTCTGGCCGGGAACGATTGCCGCCGGACTGAGCGCTAAACTACAGGCCGCCGGCTTTACGGTTTGCCGACTTACCGGGGATGAACTGGCCAATTCCGCCATTTTAGATGGTCACGTGCTGCCGACCCTGATTCTGCTGAACCCGGTCACCGTTCCCGCCGGCGCCACCACCGCCATCAGGCATTATGTTCATTCCAGCGGGTTTCTAGTTTCCCTGGGCGGGCCGGCCTTCAGCCATCCGCTGTTCCGCGTCGGGTCAGAATGGCTGGGCCGTGCCGAACTTCTCCGGCAATTAGAACAGGTGGCAGTGACCGAGCCGTTGTCTTTGCCCCGGCGGGCTGGCCAATGGAAGGAAATCACCAATGATTCCAAGCCGCCCTTCACCGTCAGGGTTCTGACCGATCCGCGGCGGCTCCCCCTGGGTCTGCGGCGGGGTTACCAATTCCATTTCTTTCTGAACGGATGGTGTGGCTTTCGCAGCCCGCCGGTGCATGTGCCCAAGGGGAGCCGACTCACCGTCTTTTGGGCCAAGGGGGGTAAGCACGCGCACCAGTTGGCCATTGAGTGGGATGAGCGCGATGGCGCCCGCTGGATTGGCACGGTTCAGCTGCATACCCATTGGACGCGCTATGTGTTGCCGGAAAGCGCGTTTCCGGCGTGGCCGCATCCCGCGATTGCGGGACGGTATTTTCCAGGCGATCATCTGCATTTGCACCATGCCGCGACGATCAATTTTGGCCTGGCGAATACGCACACGGATGAAAGCAACGGTCGCGACTACCGCATTACCATCGCTGGCGTGGGAACCGCGGCCATTCCCGCGCAATTTGCCACCGCGGCCTCCGTGGCATTCCAACGCACAGAAGCTCCGACTATCGATACGATGGCGCCGGGACCATACAAACTTTTTCCTGTCACCGATATGAAGCGGCTCACGGTCAATCCGCGCCAGGCGCTGGCGCCAGCGCTCGCTTTGCCAACGCCAGCTTCAACTTACGGCATTTATCCGCGTGCCCAGGCCACCGGAATAGGCAAGGACATGAGCACGCGTTATGTGCCGTTGCTCAACTGTTTAGGAAAAAACGGTCGGTTTGTCGCCACGGCGGCGGCGCTGGTGCTGCCGTCCACGAGGGCTTCCAGCGGGCAGGCGGCAACGCTGAGCGTCCCCGTTACCGATCCAGCTTTTTTCACCTCCGCGGCCACGCAACAGTGGCTGGTGGGCATCATTCGTCGGGTGCACGCGGGGCTTTATCTGGCGGAGGGGGGGACGAAGCAATACGCCTGTTTTGCGGGAACAGCTATGCCCGTCGGAGCGGTGGTAGTCGATCGCGGCCGGTCGCCGCGTACGGTGCGGGTAATCAGCACCATTACCGATAGCACCGGAAAAACCGTGTTCCGGCACAACTTTGTGGGGACGGTTCCCGCGGGTGGGCGGCGCCAGTTGGTCACGGTGTGGAAAACGCCGACGCCAGCCGCCTGGGAGAATGTGTATCGCGTGACGACAACGCTCGAAAGCGGGTGGGCGGCCCGCCCTCCGATGCGCGTGGTTGATCGTTTGGTCGGCTCGTTGCGCGTGTTGGGCATGGTGCATCATCCCCATTTTGTAACGATCAGAAAAGGCCTGTTTTACCTGCGCGGCAAGCCCTGGTACGCCTACGGAGCAAACTTCTGGCCGGAGACGTCAATAGGCCAAAACAACGGTTTCCTGTTCGAGCATTGGCTTAGCCGTCAATCGTACGATCCCCAGGCTGTCGAGCGTAATCTGCACGATGTAAAGGCGCTGGGCTTTAATACAATTTTCATATCGTTCGGCGTGGCCGACGATCCGTGGAATTTGCTGGATGTGCTGGCCCGCGCCAGAAAATTGGGGCTAAAAGTAAATCTTTCGCTTCGTTCGGGCCTGGATGGTCTTGCCGGCGGGCAAGCGGGGCCTGGAACATTTCGGTTCCGACGGGTTGGAAGGCTTATTTCCAAACTCCACCTTTCCTCCAACGATGCGCTCTTTTCCTATAACGTGAATTGGGAGCCGCTGTGGGGTTCACAGGCCCACCGCCGACGCCTGGATCCGCAGTGGCGGGCCTGGATCATTCGGCATTACGGGTCAATTCAGAAGGCCCAGGCGGCTTGGCATTGCTCGGCGCCGCGCTGGCGTGGGCGGGTTACCAATCCGTCGGATGTGCAAGTGGCCGCCGGTCGCCAAGGCCCGGCGGCCGCCATGGTGCTGGCCTACAACCACTTTCTCAACACCCTGCTGGAGCAAACCTATGGAACGGCCCGGCGAAAGATTCGCAGCCTTGACCGGCATCATCTGGTCAGCTTCCGGATGAGCATGGCTGGCGATCCCGGTATGCCCGGGGATCAGTTTTATGATTTCGCCGGGCTGGCTCAAGCGGTGGACATGTTTGAACCGGAGGGTTATGGCATCATGAGTCTGTCGCCGCGGGTGGTGCGGCGGGCTGTTTTCACGATCCAGTACGCCCGGGCGATCAATCCGAATTTGCCGGTGATATACGCCGAATTCGGCCAGTCGGAATGGAGCTATTTCCGGCATGCCGACAGCCCTAATTTGGCCAACCGCGTGGCGCGAATATACGCTTTATTCTACAAGGCCATTCTGCGCGGCGGCGGCAATGGCGCGATCTGCTGGTGGTTCCCCGGCGGGTACCGCTACGGCGAGCGGTCGGATTTCGGCATCATCAACCCGGACCGCTCTTGGCGGCCGGTGAGCTATGTCATTCACGATTTTGCCGCCCGCATGAGGGCCATTCGCCCGCTGCCGACGCCGGCCGTCCGGATCCCCATTCATTTGGATCACGTGCGGGCGGAGCGGGGCGTTTATCTAAGCGTCCGAAAGAAATTCTGGGCGGATTACGCTGCCGGAAAATTGCCGGGATTGAAAGTCCGGCACTGAGGGGAAAAAGCTGTCCGGTACGTTGGTCGGCCAAACGGAGAAGTGGCCGTCCTAGCGCTGTCATGATAGTGATTCAGGAGAATAGCGTATGCCACGCGAAAACCGTTCTTCCAACCCTCCGCAGGGAAGCTGGCCCCCCTGCCACCGTAGCTACGTTCCCGCCGCCCCGGGAGCGGTGTGGCGGCCGGTCCGGCTTAGGAGCGGTGCGCCGCTGCCGGCGCCATGGGATTTCAGTCCTGCGGGGGCGCGGTATAGGTGGCGGTCCGGCCTTTCGTTGACCGAGCTGCTGACGGTGATCGGTGTTGTAAGTGTCTTCGGCTTTGTTTTGCTGCCCACCTTGAGCCGGGCGCGGAAGCTGGCCAAGCGGGCCGTGTGCGCGGCCAATGTGCGGGAGATTATCCGGTCGATGGTCAGTTATGCGCAGGTGAACCACGGCGACTTTCCATCCGCCGCCACGGCTGGAACCGACGACACCGTGCTGGTTAATGGCCCGACCGCACCGGGGTGGCTGGCGGCGGCGCAGGGCGGCAAGAGCCTGTGGTTTTCCGGTCAGACCGCCAAGGCCGTGATAAAACAATGGTATTCCCCCCAACGGCTTGGCACGTTCCAGCCATTGGCCGGCCCCTGGCTGATGGCACTGGAGGGCTACATCCGGCCAGTGAAGTTCATCTGCCCATCCGATCCCATTGCCAAAGCACCGTCCCTGGAATATAGCGGCAACGGCAAGATCAGGAGCGCCAACGGCGATTTCGGGGCGATAGCCCGCAATCAGGGGTCCGGATGGGGATTCATGTTCAATTATGGCCGGGGAATAAGTTATTCCTTTGCCGTGCCGTGGGGCTGGAACACGCTGGGATGGCTTCATCGACATCCCGGCGAGTGGTGGGCAACGGCACACGCGAACGGCAAAGTGCCGCTGGTTAGCGATATGGCCCCGGCGGATGGTAGCCCCCATTCCGGCTGGGTCGTGAACAACGATTACGGGGCCGGCCAGGGCGTCTGTCAGCGCATCACCACGACCCTGCCGACGGCCAACACTTATGGCCCGTACATATACAATTCCGGCAACCACGCCGGCGACGGCCAAAACGTGGGCTTCGGCGACGACCACGTGACTTGGGAAACTTCGCCCTATGTGGGTGAAAATGGCGATAATATTTTTACCTACAGCACCGCCGCAGGCGTCATCCACGACACCACGGATACCAATCAGGTCGGTCTGTCGTATCAACACGGCGGCTGGGGACAAATTGTGCGGATTCGCACGATCAGGCCTCCCTTCGATACGTGTATGATGCCGGTGCGAACGGTGAATCCGAAGACAGCGGCGGCCGCCTGGAACGCCGCGTATTGAAGCACGGCGCCGATAGAGAAAAACCATGAATAACACGGATCGAAAACAGGGTATGTTGGAAAACACGGAGGCGCTGCGGCACCACCGTCCGAGTCTTAGCCGGCGGAGGTTTTTCGCCGGCGCCGCCCTGGCAGGCCTGGCGGCGGCGACTCCGGGCGGCCGCGGCGGTAGCGTTATAGCGGCCACGGCTATGCCTGAGCCGCCGCTGGTGCCGCCGGGCCCTGTGCCAGCGCCCTTTATGCCGACATTCCTGGGTCCACCGGGCCTAGCTTCTCCAGAACAGTATATTAATGTTTATGGTTTTGGCGCCCGCGGCGATGGCAAAACCGATGACACCGCCGCCATTCAGAAGGCCCTCGACGCCGCCGGCAAGCAACGTGGCAATGTGGTGCTGCTGCCGCGGGGCGAATACTTGATCCGGGGATCCCTGCACGTGCCGCAGGATGTGACCTTGCAGGGAATTTTCCGGGCGCCCAATCGCGGGGCGGTCGATCATAATTACGGCAGCCTGCTGCTGGCGGTAGGGGGCAGGGGGAAACCCGACGGCAGGCCACTGATTTCCCTGGGGCAAAATGGCACATTGTACGGCTTGGCTATTCTTTATCCGGAGCAGACCGCCCCCGAGCGACCGGTGGAATATCCCTGGACGGTGCGCCAACTGGCTGACAATGGCTCGCTGGTGAACGTAACTTTACTGAATCCCTGGCAGGGGGTGGATTTTGGCACGGTCACCGGTGGGCGGCACTACATTCACGGGCTATATGGCCAACCGCTCAAGACAGGATTGTTCATTGACAAATGCGAAGATGTGGGGCGTGTGACGAATGTGCATTTTTGGCCGTTCTGGAAACCAACGGCCATGGAGTTCACTTCCCGGCACACCACGGCTTTCCTGATCGGCCGCACGGACTGGCAGTACATGATGAATTGTTTCGCCATCGCCCACAAAATCGGTTACCACTTTGTGCATACCCCGACCGGGGCGCCCAATGTGCTGTTAACGCAGTGTGGGTCGGATGAAGGAGCGCCTGGGACCAAGTCGATTTCGGTCCTGGTGGAATCCGGCAAGGCGGGGGGTGTCTCGTTCCTCAACGGCCAGTTCGGC